>CAJKZK010000058.1 GCA_905204225.1 uncultured Bacillota bacterium | reverse complement strand
TCTTATATTGTTTAGCTAATTTTTTATTATTTAAAGAATATATATTTGCATAAATTAAAATAATTATTTTTTTATTTGATATGTAACCATACATAATAAATAGGTTTTAGCATAATTTTTAATAAAACGATAAGATTATATTACAATATAAATTTATATATCTATATAAAAAAATGATATATAAATATTGATTTTTCTCTTATGAAATTAAAATTTATATAGATTTCATATTATTTATTTGAATAAAATTGTTAGATATGTTCTAATAATTATACATTTATATATAGGAGAGAGTTATATATGAAAAAAAAGATTTTAATTTCATTAACGTTATTAAGCTTGTTATTTACTGGTTGTAATAAAAATAGTTCATCAAGTAATTCATTTATTGATGATTCTTTGACTGATAATGAAATTGTTGAAACATTGAATAAAATGAAAGAAGGTAATTTTACATTAGAATATTCATTAAGTAATAATGTTTATAAAGATGTTATTACTAAAAATTATTATTATATTGGTTATCTTAATAATGGTTCTATGTTATTAGATACTTATTCAGATACTAAATATGCTTATGATTATCAAATAAAAAGTGATGATTCTATTGAATTAAAAGGTCAAACATTTAATGATGAACAAACTTCACAAAAATTAACTAATATTGATTTTATAAATAAAATGGCTAAATTAGATACTTCAAATATTACTTTTAGTGATTATGAAGATAATTTTATGACTACAGATGAAAGTGTTATAGAAGCTTTATCTAGCCAAATTGATTTTTCATCAGGTATCAAAAGAGCTATTTTTTATAAAGTAAATAATAATTTTACATTTGAATTACAAGCTTATGATAGTGCAAAATTAGAATTTTATACTCCAGAAGGAGGAATTGTTAATGTCAAAAATATTGGTGATTCTAAGATTGATTCAGTTGAAAAATTTTTATCTAATTGGAAAAAACCTACAATTACATTAGAAAATAAAGCTAATAATATTTTTGGAAATGTTTCTTTTGAAACTTCTATTGTTGATTATACTTTAGACAATAATGTGATGTTTTATGAAGGAAATGTAAATTTAGATTTATATAATGACTATATTAGAGTTACAACTATTAATGAAAATGATATTCCTTATCAACAAACATATAAGAAAAACAGTGACGATTCATTAACTCTTATAGGTGTTAATGGTAAAAATGAAGTTGTTAACCAAACTACTACAAAAAGATATAGTGATTTTGCTTTGGTTGGTAAAGAAAATTTTGAATTAGATAAATTTAGAAAAATTAATGAAAATGATAATTATTATTTATATTTAGGTGATAATGCTCAACAACTTGCTTATTCTATAACTCAATCTAATATTTTTTCTAGATTTAAATGCTTAAAAATACAAGTTGAAGTAGAAAATGATTTGGTTAAAAATATTTATTTCTTTACAGGAATTATGCAAGATAGAGATACTGGAGATTTCTTTTATTATAGATTAGATACAAAAGTATTATCTACTCCAAATGTTTTATCCGATAGTACTAAAAAAACTCCATCTAAAGATGATGCAGAAATTAAAACTTATTTAAATAAAATTAATGCTGAAGATTCATCTTATTCAATTGATGTAGCTGATTCTGCTTGGGAAGGAAATAGAAAAACTAGAATAATTAAATCAAATAATATTTATTTAAAAGGAACATATGAAGTAAGAGATAATCAATTAACACTAGAAAAAGATGGTGAAGGTTATTATAAAAAAGATAATAAAGTTTATAGTTTTACTTTTGATAGAGAAAATAATGTTAAATTAAATCCGATACCTTTAAATAAAACATTACTAGACGCAATTAATTTTACTATATCTAGTGAAATATTATCTAAAAAAGATAATGAATTAAGAACGACAGGTGATATTGTTAATATTGGTGATTCATTAGGCTTTATATCATATCCTGATTTTATTGATCCTTCTTCACTTAAAATGACAATTGATAACAATTCTATTTCAACTATATTTTATAAATATGGTGGCAGTGGTTTCTCTGGAGATGAAACATTGACATTTAATTATGATAGTCATGAAGTAAATAATACTTTAGTTAATAATCTTGATGATGCAATAAAAAATATTTCAAGTAAATTAACTTGGAAAGATGATGGAAGTGAAACTAATTATAATACTTTAATAGAAATTTTAGGATCTGAAGAAATTGCTCAAAAAGTACCATATTTGCCTGATTCAAAATATACTGGTGAAGTTGGTTTTGTAATTGATTGGGATTATAATAGTGAAGATAATGTTGCGATGATTTATTCAATGTGTTCTAATACTGAATATAACAATAATTATATAGCTAAATTTAAAGAATATTTATTAACATTAAATTATGTTACAAGTGATAATGTTACATATACAAATAATGTTGATAATCTTAAAATTGTTGTTGGAAATACAATGGATGACTTTTTACATATTTCATTAATAAACATTTAAATAGATTGGAGAGAAAAAATGAAAAATAAATTATTATTAACTTTATTAGTGGCACCTTTATTGTTGACTGGATGTAATCCTACAACAAATACAAGTAGTAATACTAGCCAAAGTGAATCAATTCAAGAAATACATGTAGATTCTATTGATATTACAAATAATGATATTACTATGAAAATAGGAGAAGTATTAACTTTAAATGTTAATGTATTACCAAATAATGCAGTTAATAAACTTGTTAATTATGAATCAAGTGATTCTACTGTCGCATCTGTTGATTTTAATGGTAAAGTTACAGCAAGAAAAGTTGGTAATTGTAAGATTAAAGCAATTAGTGACGATGATCCATCAAAATTTGATGAAATAAATATCAAAGTTGAAGAAGCAACATTTACATCTTTAAAAGTTGAGTTTGGTAATGATGTTGAGGTTGTTGAAACTCCAAATAATAAATTTTATAAATTAATAGTAGGTGAAACTTATCCTCTTAATGTTAGTGTCACTCCTAATAGTGATAAATTACCAGAATTAGAAGCTGAATTTAATTTAAAAGATTATTGTTCATTTGATAATAAGAATAATACTTTGACAGCTTTAAAAAGAACTGATAATATTACTGTTTCATTTAAAATTAAAGGAACAAATATTAAACAAGATTATAATTTAAGAATTATAAATAAAGGTGAAAAAGATATTGCAGAAGTAATTAAAAAAATTGATAAATCTAGTGAATTAGAAAATCAAAAACATGTGACTAATTATAATATTAGTTATGATTCTGATGTTGTAGATTTAAATTTAGAAAATAGAACTCACACTGTTGAAAACACTTCTCATAACATTTATAAAAACGGTGGCAATTATTTTATGCTTGGTAATGGCACTAAAAAAGTTACTAAAAATAATGATACAAAAACAACTGATTTTACATCATTTAAAGGCATGGATGGAGAAAGTTATTATGAATTCAAAGTAGATAATAATGGTAATCATCTTTCTGATTCTTATAGAAAAACTATTGCTTCTGAAGATTCTAAAGTAACTATTTCTAATGCAACCGCTATAAAAAAATCAACAACATTTTCAATGAATTCTCATGATGGATTATCTGAAATTGCTAAATTCCAAATGAATTTTTTATATGAAAGTTCTTATCCATCTGTAGAAGGGATAACTATTGGCAGTATTCCTTTATATTTTGGTGGAAATGCTTTAAAAAATACTTCTATTTCTGAAAAAGATAATGTTGTTTCAGTTGATTCATATTTTATTGAAAAAAGACCATCTGAAGCAGCTTTAGAAAAAGGTGAAGTATATTTTAATCATGGTGAATATACATTTACTAATGATATTCTTACTTCAATAAATGTTACTTCAAAAGTTTATAATAATGATTCATTTGATTTTAATAATGAAACATTAAAAGAAAATCCAAATACAATTAAAGTATTTAAATTAGAATATACTCAAACTTTTGGTGAATATCAATCATTTAATAATGAACAATATAATCCTAATAAATTATATTTTACTGATTATAAACCTATTTTATTAGATTCAAATAAACAAGTTCCTGTAGAATATGAAATTGGCAAAAGTTATGATTTAAGTTACATTAATCCTACTCCAAATATGGCAACAACACTTATTGATGGATTAAAAATTATGGATAATTCAAATCCTAAAGTTGTTACTATTTCTAGTGATCAAAAGAGTATTAAAGTTAATGCTGATGGAACTACAACTTTAGGTGTATATTCATCTAAAAATAATATTAAAAAAGAAATTGTTGTTACTGTTGGTAAAGTTGATGCTCAAGAAGTAAAAATATTAATTAATAATAAAGAAGTTAATGGTACTATTGAAGCAAAAGTTAATAAAAAAATTGATAATATAACATTTAAAGTTAATCCTAAAGAGGCTAACCAAGAAGTTGAAGTATCTATTTCAAATGGTGAAGGTGTTTTAACTAAAAATGAAAATGGAAGTTATTCATTTATGAGTGCTAAAGAAGGTCAATCTACTTTACTTGTTAAAGCAAAAGGAACAAATATTTCTTCATCAATCATATTTAATGCTACAAAAGAAGCAGAAGCTACTACATTAATTGAAAAAATGATGAAAAATACTTATGAATGTAGAGAACTTACTAATTATGGTTATGAAAATAGTTTAAAAATTACTTCTAGTACTACAGCAGTATTTAATGTAAATGATTCAGGCTTAGATTATAAAGTTAATTGTGAAATTGTTGTAAATGAAAATACTAAAACAATTAAATTTACTAAATTCATACCTGTTGGTTTAGATTATGACCAATATACTGGATCTTATTTACCTGTAATCAAAACTGATTGTGAATATAATATTACTGATGAATCATCTTTTGACGTTAATTTATTATTAATTAATCCACGAGATGGATTTGTTAGTGATTATATTGATGAAGGCAATGAAACATTAACAACATATCATTTTATATCTAAATAGGAGAATTTTATGAAGAGAAGAGATGTTAGTTTATTGATTTTACCATTAATTATATTAAGTGGTTGTAATCCAAATAATGGTAATAATACTCCATCAGAACAAAGATTAGCTACTTTATTAAAAAATGTAGATATTAATAAAGTTGTTTCATTTGATTTTGAAGATAGATCTTATGATTTTGATACTTATAATAATTCAAAATATATTATTACAGGTAATATAAAAAAAGCTGTTGTTAATTATAAAGCAAATCATACATTTAAATTATTTAATGATAATGTTGTTGATGATATTGTTGTTTATCCTTTAGTAGGTGTAGAAAGCCCTAATATGCCTAGTAACGCTACATCAACAGAAGCAAAAGGACAAATGTATACTACAAGTGATGGATATTTATATGATTATTTAGTTTGTGATTCTGATCCAAGTCAATCATTTGTTAATTGTTATGAAATTGATTATTTTAATAATTTAGACACTTATTTTAATTATTTAAATATTATTAATATGGCTTTTGAAGCATTTAGCGATTATGATTCATATTTTAGTGAAGAAGATGGTTATACTCCTGCTGATATTAGTATTGATACTAAAGATGGAATTGAAATTTATCATCTAAGTTCTTCTTTTCCTGGAAGTACAGCTTATAAACCATATTTAATTAGTTTTGATATTGAATATAATAATAATACTAATAATTTTGAAAAAATTTCTTATACTGAAAGAAGCATGCTAAATACTGTTGAAGGTGATTTAGAAACTGAAACTGATTCTTTGAGAATTTGGACAATTAGCAATATGAATTTTGGCGATAAGCAAAATTATTCAGGAGAAAAATATAGTTTTGATAATATAACAAATAAAAATAATATTCATGATGCTCCTAAAAGAATAGTTGATGTGTCTAATAAAGAGAATGGCTCTTTAGATGATCAAACTACTTTATCTATTATTCAAAATATTAATGCATATACAAGAAATGTAAGACAAACTAATTATTCAATGTATTTCCATAATGCTTTTGATATTGCTAATACTAATTCTATTATTGGTGATGCTATTTTTGAAGGTAAAATTACTGCATATAAAAATAATATTACTGATAATGTTGGTAAAATCCAAAAAGTAAATAAAGATGGATTACCAACTAGTGAAGCACCTGCTAATTATCGAATTTTAACTGAAATAGTGGATGAAGAAGGCTATCAAGGTGTTTTAAGAACTGGTAAATTTGATAAATATATGACTTCATGTTTAGCATTTGCTTTAAAATCTACTTTTGTATCATCTAGAACATATTTAGATCCTAATCCATTATATTGGAATGAAATTAGTTCTATTCTTGCTGATTTTACAAATTATAAATTAGGTAATAATGCTATTGATTCTTCAACAAATGTGCAAATATCTGTTTCTGGAATTAAGAATGATAATTCTTTAACTATAATTGGTCAACGTCATAAAACAACTTATTTTGTAGAATATATTGATGTTTTTACATTTAATATTGAAAATAATGTTTTAACTTCATGTAAATTTGAAGCAACAGGTAAAAAATATACTGATGTTTACGAAGCTAAATTTGTTTATGGTGAAAAAACTAATTTTACAGGAGAAAAAATTACAGATGATATTACTACTCAAGTTGAAATGAGTGCATTTAATATTATTTAATTTTTATAATTAATCTTACAATAAAATCTCTTTATTTTGGTAAAGAGATTTTTTGTTAACTAGGAAATTGTAAAAAAATCACTAAAAGATGTTAAAATAAATTATTTTCTAATGTAATAAAACAATTTCGTTTTATTTAATTATAAAAAATTTAAGAATAAAATCACGAAAAAACACATGATTGTGTGATTATAATCTCATAAATGATAAGAAAAGTGTGATTTGACATTGTTAATGTGACTTTATTTGTTTATAACCTTAATAAGATAGGTGATATTATATGAAAAGATTTATTATTGAGAATTTAAGAAAATGGAATGATTCAAAAAGAAGAAAACCTCTTATTTAAGAGGGGCAAGACAAGTAGGTAAAACTTGGATTTTAGAAGAATTTGGTAAAGAATTTGCTGATTGGTTTTTTCGTATAAATTTTGATAAAGAACCTGAACATAATCAATTTTTTGAAAAATCAAAAAATGTAAAAAGAATCATTCAAAATTTATCATTTGCATGTAGTAAAAAAATTACGACAAATACTCTTATTATTTTTGATGAAATTCAAGCATGCCCTGAAGCGCTTAATTCTTTAAAATATTTTTGTGAAGATGCACCAGAATATTTTATTTGTGCAGCTGGTTCACTTTTAGGATTAATATTGTCAGAAGGGTTTCCTGTTGGTAAAGTTGATTTTTTAGATATGGGCCCTATGACTTTTGAAGAATTTTTACTTGCATGTGGAGATGATTCTTTAGTGGATTATTTAAAAAGTGTTGAAATAATTGGAAATATACCCAATATTTTTCATGATAAATTAATTGAAAAATTAAAAATGTATTTTGTTATTGGTGGTATGCCAGAAGCTGTAAAAGCTTGGACTTTTGATAACGATATAAAAGAGGTTGATAAAATTTTAATGTCAATTCTTGATGCGTATGAAGCTGATTTTGGAAAACATTCTCCAATTTATGATGTACCAAAAATAAGATTAATATGGGACTCTCTTCCTTCGCAGCTTGCAAAAGAAAATAAAAAATTTTTATATAGTGTTGTTAAACATGGAGCAAGAGCAAGAGAGTATGAGAACGCATTAAATTGGTTAAAAAATGCTGATTTAATAAAAAAAGTATCTAAAATTACCAAACCCGGATTACCAATTAAAGCGTATGAAGATTTATCAGCATTTAAAATATATATGAATGATGTAGGGTTATTAAGAAAGCATTCTAATTTATCAACATCGGCATTTATAGAAGAAAATAGATTATTTACAGAATTTAAAGGCTCTTTAACAGAAAATTACGTTTTAGAAAGCTTAATACGAAAACTAGAAGTTGATCCATATTATTGGGCTAATGATTCATACGAAGTTGATTTTGTTATTCAAGTTGATAATGATATTTATCCTGTTGAAGTTAAAGCTGGTATAAATGTTCAAGCGGCAAGTATTAAACAATATTTATCAGATTATAAAGATACTAAACTTGGTATTAGATTTTCCTTAAAGAATTTATCTTTTGATGGAAAAATATTGAATATACCTTTATATTTGATTGATGAACTTGATAGATTATTAAAATTGGTCTAATTATTTTTAAAATCTAATTTTTATAAGAAAATTATAAATAATATTACTAATTAAGTTTCGTAATTAAATCTCTTTATTTTGGTAAAGAGATTTTTTCTTTGTTACATTTTATTTGTAGCAATCTAATTTATATTATCATTAGAGGTGTATATATGGATATATATGATTTTATTAATTCTAATGATATAAAAAATTATTTAAGAGAAAGAAAATATAAATTATCATTAATTGAAAAAGTTTATTTAATTAATCATTCATTTTATGTTGAATTAGATGATAGATTAAATTTTTTAAAAAAGTTATTAAAAGAAAAAGATGAAGAAGTTAAACCAAGAATGAATTTACCAAAAGGAATAAAAAGTATGCATGCATATATAAAAAAATATATTAAATTGCATGAAAAATTAAATGAAATATTTTTTGATAATAATGGTGTTTATACATATAAAGTCCTTTATAAAAGTGATAATTCTTATTCTGATTATGAAGAAGTATTTTCTTCTTTTGATAAATGTTTTAAAGAGATAAAAAAAGAAGATGATTTAGAATATTTTGTTATAACTAAAAAATCTTTAGATTCAATTAATAAAATAGAATTAACTTTTAATAATAAGAAAAAACCACTTTTTTATTTTGCTAATTATAATATCACTGATTTATTTGAAGATTTAGAGGCTTTATGGCTTGATATACCAACTCCTTTTACTAAAGGTGATATTTTATATAAAAATTGTAGAATATGGCCTAGAAACGATGATTTAGTGGTTTTAGAATGGCTTAGTACTTGGAATGGTGAAGAATTTAAAAAGAAAGCTTTTTATCAAGGTGAATTTACTCAAGAAGATTATGATAGAAGAAATAAGCATTATCAAATGTTAAAAGAACAAGGTGATGATTCAGATATGGATGTAGTTGGTTTCTTTTTAGGTGATGTTTGTCATGTTTACACTGAAGTTGAATTTAATTATCTTGATTATGAAATATACCGTGGTGAATTAGATAATGATTTAAGATCATTAAAAATTATTTCTGATTATATGAAAGAAGAAATAGATTTAGAATATTTATTGAAAACATATAGAATTATTGATTTACAAAAAAAAGCTAGTGACGAAAAATGGTGGTATAATGCAGATATGCTTTTCGATAAATATAAATTGTAAAATAAAACCTCCAATTAATGGAGGTTAATTTTTATTTATCTAATAAAGAACAAATATATTTATAAGCATTATAATTTGAAATGCTATCTTTATCTGTATGTGATATTAATTTATCTAAATCATTAATTTTATTTTTTAATTGTTCTTTTGTGTATGTTTTATTAATAATATCATCAATTTCTTTTTCAGCTATTTTTACTGCTGCTAATCTATAAAAATGAGGATTGCTAATAAGGTAATAATTAATAACAAACATATTGTTAGTAAAAGTTGAATATTTTTCTTCCAAAATAGGTTTTAATGTAGATGAATTAGACATGATATTTTTATTGTAATTATTATAGAATGTTTCAATATTTTGGTATAATTCATTCATTTCTTTGACTGATAAATTATAAGTAGTATTAAATTGTTGTAATTGTTCTAAATATGAATTCATTGTAATTGAACCGATTTCTACATATTTATTTAACGTATTATTAAATAATGTTTGATAATTATCATAATCAATATTGGATAAAGAACCAATATAACATTCATTTATTTTTTTGTTTATTGTATCAAATTGAATTAATTGATTAAATAATTCATCATATGTAGCGTTTTCTAAATTTAAAGATGGTAAATTATCAATTAATGTTTTTATTTCATTTGCATTTGTTTTTTCATTTTCAATTCTTCTTGCTAAATAAATTTCTTTTTCTTTATTATATGTTTCATTTAAATAATTCATTTGAGCTTCATTAAATTTATTAAAAGCTTTATTTAATAAAGATAAAGAATAAATTGATATTTTTGCATTGTTAGCAAAATTATCAACATTTTTCTTTTGAGTATTGTAATCGGAAATTAATGAATCAACAATAGGTTTTGTTGAAAATATAGTTTTGATTTCGCCATTATACACTAAAGATTTAACTTTAGTATCTAAATTATCATATTTTGTTTTAAAGTTTTTTAATTCATTTAGATATTCTTCTTTTAATGAATAATTATTTTTTAAATTAATTATTTCTTCTCTAATTAATTTTGCTTGTTCTTCATATGGTAAATAATTATTTAAGTCCCATGAATATTCATATGTATCATTAGTTAGATTTGAAACTGTAAGATTAATTAAACTAAATGTTTCATAATTTAATTTAGAATTATAAACATTAGTACTGGTTATATCAAATAATTTCAAATCAAAGGTGAAATCATTATTTTTTAAATTAATTTTTACATAAATATTTTCTAGTGGTTTATATAAATCTAACATTGAAGGTAATAAGGCACCTATAGTTGCACCTAATTTATCTATTATTAATTTTGGTACTTGAATCCAATAAGATCTTACTTGATTTATAATTTCATCACTTAAAGATAATGATATATAATCATCAACAAAATTAATTTTAAATATTTTTAATAATAATTGTATTAATTCTTCTATATTTAAATTATTAATATTAGGAAGAGAATTATTTAATTCAATTTCTTTTACAAAATTTGCACTATCGCCATTTAATGCAATTAAATAAAGATGGCCATTTTCTAATAATAAATTAATTGAATCTGCTTTAGATATAGGATTAATCCATTCTGGTATATCACTAGTAAAACTACTAGCAAGATTTAATATACTTTTTAAAGAATTTGATATAGTTAGATTTATTTCTAATTTGAAAGCTTCTTTAATATTTGTTATTTCTGTATTATATGTAAAATAGAAATTACCATTTATCGCATCTTTTAAAGTACTATTATCTGAATTTAATGTGAATTCTTTAAAGATATTAATTTTAGATATATATCCTTCTAAAGAAGGTAAAATATATTTTTCTTCTATAACATAAGTATCAAATGAAATATTAATATTTTTAATTGTTGATTTTAATTCTATTCTATTTAATTTGTTATTTAATAATGTTATTGTCGCATTCATTGATAATGTTGATTTATCTTCTTCACTAATTAATCCAAGTTCATTTAATTTGTTATATATTAAATTTAAACCTTTATCTGATAAAGAAAGATTATATTTATCTTCACTTATTTTATTTAAATTAAAATAACTTAAT
>CAJKZK010000057.1 GCA_905204225.1 uncultured Bacillota bacterium | reverse complement strand
AATTATAAACATGAATTAATTTTAAATAATAATGAAAGAATTTTATTTGATGATATTTATTCTTTAGAATATGAAAATTAATCTGTAATTATTTTTATATTTGTATAGTCATCATTTGTTAACATTATTTTAAAATTTTGATATTTGCAAATATGATGTGGAATATCTAAAAATGTGTCATATAAGAAACTGTTTGTGATTTCTTCTAAGACTTCATGTGAATAATTAGATAAGAAAATATAACTTTCTAAAATTCTTTTAGTTATATATTCTCTAGCTTTTTCTAATTTTGAATTAATATCTATTGAACTATAAGGTGGGAAAATACCAAATTCATTTAGTGTATATATTTTATAATCTTTTTGAGTAATTAAATTTGCTAAAGAAAATAAATATGTTGTAATTTTATTATCAGGTAAACCTTTAATCTTCATAAACACCTTTTAACTAATATCATTATATCAAAATTAAAAAATGTTTAATTCTTTTTTTTTTATTCTTTTCATTTAAAAACAAAATTATTATACTAGTAATGCAAAATAAGGAGAACAAATGAAAAAGTTATATATTTTAATTCCTGCTTTATTATTAAGTATGGTTAGTTGTACTGTTAATTCATCTAGTTCTGGAACAAATTCAAGTAATGAATCTAATTCACAAATTAGTTCATATTCACAAACAAATAAAAATGAATGGTCAAATGAAGAAAAAGAATTAATGAATGAATGTTTGAATTGCTTATTACCATTTTACAATTTCCCTAATTATAAAATGGAAAAATTTGAAGATAATGGTGCTTATATTGTATTAAGTTCATCTAGTGAAGAAGATTTTTCTGATGAATATAATTCTTTACTAACTTCAAATGGTTGGACTTTAGATTCATCTACGACATTTACTGGATTTAATAAATACGAAGAAGAAGATGGTTATATTGTTGATGGTTCATTAAGTGATGAATTTACTTTAGTTAATATGCAATTTATCAATGATGATAATGTTTTAGTTGATTATATTTATTCACCTAAAAGTGGTATTTATTTAGATGGTGAAACTTATTATCTAGTTGATGCAGGAAATACTATTACTGCTTTTATTTATGAAGGAGAAGAAGGTGGAGATAATCAAGGCGAATTAACTTCATGGCCTACTAGTAATATTGTTAATCTTTTAGGAGTAGATATTCCTCATTTTGAAGCATCTACATATAATTTCTTTGATTTAACTGAATATAATTCTGGTGTTTATATTTATTGTTATAATTATAATTATTCTAATGCAGAAGAAAGTTATAAAACAATTCTTGAAAATGAAAATTATGTAGTAACTTATGATGAAGATGAACAAATATATAACGCTACTAAAGATAATAATTTATTTGGTATAGGTTTTTATGAAGATGCAACAGGATTTATTATTACTATTTATGATGTTGTTTTACCTTCTACATGGCCAAATGATAAAATTAATAATTATTATGGTGAAGAAGTAAATGTTCCTTCAGTTATTGATACTGATACATATTATTTCTATGATTATGATCAACCATATTTAACATTTGAAACTACTGATGAAAGTTTATTACAATCATATAAAACAAAATTAGAAAATGATAATTGGGTTGTTGAATATGTTCCAAGTAATATTGTTGATGAAGTTGAGAAAGGTGATTATTATCAAGCTACAAAAGAAGAAGTTCATGCTTCATTAATTTATTACATAGATAAGGGTAATTTTGTTATTGGTTTTGATAAATTAGTTTCTTTATCAAGCTGGCCAACAGATAAAATTAATGATTTATTTGGTGTAAATGTTCCTTCAGTAGATGGAATTAATGAATATTATGTTGATGATTCTGATATAGTTAATTATGGATTACAAATTTATTTTGAATCAAGTGATAATACATTAATTGAATCTTATAAACAAACTTTAATTAGCGCAGGATTTACAACTTCTTATGATAGTGAATATTATGATTGTGATATTGCTTATGATAAAGATAATAAGATCTTTATATTATGGTATATTGAAGAAGGCTATTTTAATGTTCAAATTTTCACTGCTGATGAAAATGTAGAACAAGGTGATTATACATTTAATTTTTCTAATGAAAATCAATTAAGTAGTAAAGGTGATAATACATCAACATGGAAAGAAGGTAATTTTTCTATGGTGGTAAATAAAGGTACATCTAATATAACTGTTGGTAATGCTAACCCTAGTAAATCATATTATTCTAATCCTTTAAGAATATATGAAGGCCAAAATGTAGAAATAAGTTGGACTAATGAAAATGTTTCATCTATAGTTTTATATGTTAATATGAACAATTCTAAATCAAGTCCTACTACTATTTCTAATGTTAAAGGCGCTACACTTTCTATAAGTGGTAATAAAGCAATTTTTGTAGTTGATAATAATTCTAATAAAGTTAGTTTTGAAATTGTAAATGCATCAATTGGTGAAGAAAAAATAACTCAATGTCATCTTGATGGTATTGAATTTGTTAAATAAGATATAATGAAAATAAACTCCAATGTTGAATCCATAAATGGATAAACTAAGGAGTTTTTTGATTGGAAAAAAATATATAGTTTAGTGACAAATTTAATTCAGTTATAAAATTAATAGATTGAAAGAAAATTTAATTTAGTGATATATTAATAGGAAAAATAAATATTCAAATAAAAAAAGTTTAAAATATAAAAAATATATCATATAATAAAAGTAGGGATTATCCTACTTTTATAGAAAGGAGCTTTTTATGGATACATATATAGAACAAGCAAAAGTGATGCCAAAAGGACAAATTACTATTCCACTAGAAATTAGAAAATTATTAGGACTTGGAATCGGTGATAGAGTTTCATTTATTGTAAATGGTGATCAAGTTATATTAGCTAATTCTACAATTTGTGCTTTAAAATTATTACAAATTGAAATGAAAGGAGAAGCTCAAAAAAATGGTATTTTAAACGAAGATGATGTTCAAAAACTATTAGAGGAAAATAGATGAGAGTATTTTTAGATACAAACATTATATTTTCAGCTATTCTCTTTCCAAATAGTATTCCTGATAAAGCTTTTCAAAAAGCTTTAAGTTTTCCTAATGTTGCTATTACTTGTGATTACGTTTTAGAAGAATTACAAAGAACATTTTCAAAAAAATTTCCAAATAAAATCGACTCACTTAATCATTTTCTTGTGACACTTGCACAAAATATAATTATAGTAAAAGTTTCTTATGAAACTAATGATATATCTTTAGACATTAGAGATGATAATGACAAACCAATTTTAAGAGCAGCTTTAGAAGCAAAGGCTGATATATTAATAACAGGTGATAAAGATTTCTTAGAATCTAATATTTTAAATCCTATTATAGTTAAAGCATCTGATTTTTATTATAAATATTAATATTTATTTTAATTCTTCTATATAATGGATATAATCAAGGCAACTTAAAGCCTTGATTATTTCTTTATAATTTTTAAATTCTTTTTTATTTATTATTCTAATAGAAATAGTATAAACACTTAGTCCTGAACCTATATATGCATTATTTAATTCTATATCATCTATAACTAGACCTAATTCTCTTATAGTTGTTACAAAATTTTGTAAATAAGTTTTATTATTTAATTCTAATTGTCCTTCAAAATGATTTTTTAATAATGATTCAAGGCTTGGTAAAATTGATAAAGTTAATAAAAGTATAATAAATAATATGAATGATAAAATATACAATTCTTTTCCTATTACTAAGCCGATTAAACAACAAAACCATAAGGCAGCAGATGTTGTTAACCCTTTAATTTGTTTTTTAGAACTAGATAATATTGAATTTCCACTTAACATAATTGAACTAATGATTGTAGCGGCAGATAAAAGAGGTAATTTAACATCTAAATTAATAATTATCGCTTCATCAAGAATCAAATTGGATAAGAATTGAATTCTCACATGGCGGAATTTGACGGATTAAAAAAGCAGTAGCAAGTGTTTATTAACATTATTGTTACTGCTTTTTTTATGATTGTGTAAAATTTTGACGTATACTTAAAATGAAAAATAATATTATTAATCAAGAAAATCAAAGAATAAGGCTATATGAACCTAATGGAGAACAAGTAGGTGTTGATTATGGCTATTTAGAAGATTATGATGATTAAATATATATAGAAATAAAAAAAACATTCTCATTAATTAAGAATGTTTTATAATATCCTTTTGGTGGAGCTGACGAGGATCGAACTCGCTACCTTCTGAGTGCAAATCAGATGCTCTCCCAGATGAGCTACAGCCCCATGTATATAACAGGAGTTTATCCTGGGATATTTATATCAAATGGTCGGGAAAACAGGATTCGAACCTGCGACCCCCTGATCCCAAATCAGGTGCACTACCAAGCTGTGCTATTTCCCGAAAATTAAGTGGCGCGCTAGGCAAGAATCGAACTCGCAACCCCCAGATTCGTAGTCTGATACTCTATCCAGTTGAGCTACTAGCGCAAGCTTATATAATATACTTTATATTTTGCTAAATGTCAACTGTTTTAAAATAAGAAATTGCAAATTTTTTGGAGGTTCCTGTCGGATTTGAACCAACGATCACTGAGTTGCAGTCAGTTGCCTTGCCAGCTTGGCTAAGGAACCACCTATCTTGTTTTCGCAAGTATGATTGTAGCAAATGAATAGATAAACTTCAATAAAATATTTAAAATTTTGAAAAATATTTTAAAGTTGTTAGTTTAATTAATTAATGAAACAATTTAAACAATAATATTATATGAAAAATATTTTTTTAAATTACATTTTTTGCTATATTATTAATATATGAAATCATTACGTTATTTATTTAGAATTGGTCCTGGACCATCATCATCACATACTATAGGTCCTAAAAGAGCTTGTGAATATATATTAAAGTTATATCCAAATAGTAATAAATTTATTGTTAATTTATATGGATCATTAGCTTTAACTGGTAAAGGTCACTTAACTGATTATATTATAAAAAAAACATTAGGAGAAAACAGGACTATTGTTAATTTTGATATTAATAAAAAAGTTTTACATCCTAATACTTTTGAAATATTAGCTTATCATGATAATGAATTATTAATTAATCAATTATTTATTTCTTTAGGTGGTGGAGCATTGAGTATTGATAATTTAGAAGAAGATATTTATCCATTTAAAAATTTTTATGAAATAAAAGAATATTGTAAAAAAGAAAATATTTCATTAAAAGATTTTGTTTATCGTTTTGAAGATGAAAATATAAAAGATTATTTATCTTTAATTTATGATAAAATGTGTGAATCAATTCATAATGGCTTAACTGCTAGTGGTGAATTACCAGGTGGATTACATGTTTTAAGAAAAGCAAAAAGCTTATCTATTAATAAAGAAAATGAATCAAGTGATATAACTCGCATGAAAAAAGTTTCTTCTTATGCTTATGCTGTTAGTGAAGAAAATGCTAGTGGTGGGACAATTGTAACTGCTCCTACATGTGGCTCTAGTGGTGTTTTGCCAGCTGTTTTATATTATTTACAAAATGAAAAAAATTTTTCTAAAGATGAAATTATTGATGCTTTAGCAGTAAGTTCAATTATTGGTAATGTTATTAAACAAAATGCTTCTATTTCTGGAGCGTTTGCAGGTTGCCAAGCTGAAATTGGATCGGCTTGTTCAATGGCAAGTGCTGCTAATAGTTATTTAAATGGGGCTAGTATTGATGAAATTGAATATGCTAGTGAAATAGCAATGGAACATCATTTAGGCTTAACTTGTGACCCAATTAAAGGATTAGTACAAATACCTTGTATTGAAAGAAATGCTGTAGCAGCATTAAGAGCAATGGATGCTTGTTTACTTGCTTCTTTTTTAACTAGTTCAAGAAAAATATCTTTTGATACTGTGGTTGAAACTATGTATCAAACTGGTTTAGATATGGGAAAAGATTATAAAGAAACAAGTTTAGGTGGTTTAGCTAAAAATTACCATGAAAAATAGCCTTCCAAAATTGAAAGGCTATTAATTTATTTATTGTTGATAATTTTTTCTAATTTTTTATCATTTATTTTTTGATAAATTTTATATATAAAATATAAAGGTATAGAACATAAACAACAAATTAATATTACATAATATGGAACCATATTGGTATATGCTCTTACTTGAGACCACATAATAACAACATCATCATTTGCATCTCCAAAATCATTCATGACTGCACATCTTTTAATAGTGTTTACTGAAGGATATTGTGCTTCTAATGTATTAAGATAATATTCGTCAAATGGATAAATAACGCTTTTTTTACCTTCTGGAAGTAAATCTTTGAAATAATGAGATAAATCATAACTTTCATCTAGTGGAGAATCTTCTTCACTTACTTCTTCAAAATATTCTTCATTTGTTGGTAAATTACCTTGAGAATCTTTAATACATTGATAAAATTTATTGTTATAATGAACCATTGAAGCATCAATTAATTCATTATTATCATCATAAACAGCATAATATTCATCATCATTATAATATTCAGTAGCGCCATACCATGGAGCGATTGTGTTAAAGACATCTTCACTAGCAATAAATGATGTATAACCAATATAATTCATATTAGCAGCAGCATATGCTGGATCTGAAAGGAAATTGATAAATGCATAAGATAATTCTGTATTTGATCCTTTTGGTAAACACCAAGCATCATACCAAATATTACTTCCTTCAAGAGGAACTGTATAATATAATTCTTTTTCACTTGATGAATATGCTTCATTAATTGAATAAACTGCATCTCCTGACCAAGCTAAATTCATTTTGATTTTACCATCAATTATATCATTTTTACCTGAATCTACTTCAAAACCATAAATATTGTTTTTTAAGGAAGATAATTCTTCTTTAACTAATTTAATATCTTTTTCACCATGTCTATCAAATACTTCTTGTAATATTTTTGAATATGCATCTAAATATTCATCATATTCTTCTTTAGATAAATCTTCTTCTTTTCTTCCGTTTAATAATTCATTTCTACGACTATCTAATTCATCTTTATAAGCATGAAGAATACCTACAACATAAGTATCTCTCATAGAATTTTTAATAGATGCATATTTATAATAATCTGTATCCCAATAAACATCCCAAGAATAAGTATCTTCTTCTTTAACAAAATTAGGATCATAAATAACACCCATAGTGCCCCACATATATCCAGCAGCATAATCACCTAATTTCTTTTTGTTTCCATTTTCATCAAGAACAGATGCTTCCATGTTATCAAGAGTTGTTTTAATGTTTTTAGCAGCATATTTATTATATACATCTAATTTAGTAGTATCCATTTTTTCAAGTTTATCTTCATTAATTAATCTTTGAATCATGTAATCAGAAGGGCATATTAAATCATAATATCCTTCATTTTGTAAATTCATTTGATTATACATTGTTTCAACTGTATCGAAAGTATAATAATTTACTTTAACATCATACATATATTCAAACAAGGCAATTAAATCAATATAGCCTTCTTCTTCATCAAAAGTTGAAGAAATATAATCTTCACAATTATAAATAGTTAACGTTTGTCCTTCAAAACCTGATACTTTTTCAGGTAATTCATCTTTATAATATGCAGGTATTTTATTTTCTTCAGTTTGTTCTCCACAGCTTCCTAAAGTAAGAAGAGAAAGAAGACATAAAGTAAATAATTTATTTTTGTTCATAATCTTAATTTCCTTTCTTAGCTAATTTAGCTTGTTCACGTTTTGAATGAATATTATTAACAATAACAATAGTTACTGCTAATAAGAAGATAAAAGTAGTTAATGCTCTTACTTCTGGTGGCATAGGTCTTTTTGAAAGAATTTTTTGAACATATGTTGATAATGTTTCAAAACTTGGTTCTTTTAAATATTGAGTAATAACAAAATCATCTAAAGATAAAGTTAATGAAAGCATAAATCCTGATAATATTCCAGGTAAAATTTCTGGTAATATTACTTTGAATAAGGCTTTTCTAGGAGAAGCTCCTAAATCTAAAGCAGCTTCATAAATGTTTGGATCCATTTGTTGTAATTTAGGTTTAACAGATAAATAAACAAAAGCTACAGTTAAAACTACATGACCTACAAGTAAAGTAAAGAATGTAAATTTACCACCTGTAATAGTAACAAATAAGACTGCTAATGATAATGCCATAACAATTTCAGCATTAACAACTGGTAATTGTGTTATTGTTTCGATTGTTTTCTTGTATCTTTTTGAGCTATAGAATGTTCCTATTGCTCCTAAAGTACCAATAATTGTTGATACAATAGCAGAAACAAACGCAATTAAAATTGTATTACCAATTGCTACCATTAAATCTTGATTAGCAAACATTTTTCCATATAATTCAAAAGTAAAACCACTCCAAACACCAATAGTTTCTGAAGAAGTGAAAGAGAATATAATTAAAACGAAAATTGGTAAATACATTAAAAATAACATTAAATATATAAAACCTTTAGCTAAAATTTTCTTTACCATAATGAAGTCCTCGCATTTTCTTCTTTAGAGAATTTATTTGTAACAAAAACACTTATACCAATTAATAAAAGCATTATTAAGGCCATAAATGAACCGAAATTCCAATCATTTTGATTGAAATATAAATCAATATATGAACCGAATAAAACAACATTGTATTCAGATAATAAATCAGAAATAACATAAGAAGAGATTGTTGGCATAAAAACCATTGTTACTCCAGATATAATTCCAGGCATAGTCATAGGAATTATTACTTTTGAAAAAGTTTGAAATCCATTAGCTCCTAAATCATAACTTGCTTCAATTTGACTTTTATCCATTTTTAACATTGTTGAATAAATTGGAAGGATAACAAATGGTAAATAGTTATAAACTAAGCCAATAATTGTAGCTAGTTCTGGATGTGTACCTCCACCTATTCCCATCCAAGTTAATAATTCTCTAGTAGCACCAGTTCTAATAACAAAATTAATCCACATAGGCATTATAAATAATAAAACGATAACACGATTTTTATTATATTTTTTATTAGCTAAGATATATGCTATTGGATAACCAATAATTAAACAAAGAGCAGTATTTACAATTGCAAAGACTAATGAAATCAATAATACATTTACATTAGTCATGTCAGAGAAGAATTTTCTAAAATTATTAAATGAAATACCTGCTTGTCCTTTATCTGTAAATGCGTAGAACACAATTAATAAAATAGGTACTACAACAAAAAATAAAAGAAATAATAAATAAGGAATAGAAAGATATTTTCTTTGAAATCTAAATTTCATATTTTTTAATATCTCCTTTTAATCTTAATTTTATTTTACTTGGATCAATAATAATTGAAACTATATCACTTTCATTCCATGTCCATTCATTATCAACAACGAAATCTTCTTCGTCCTCGGTCCTAACAATATATTGATAATGGTCTCCTTTATAAACCATTTGAATAATTGAGCCACTTATATTTCCTTCATCAATTTTATCTGACATTTGGACATCTTGCATATCGACATTAACTATAACATCAGCATCATTTAAATCATATTTTTTATTATCTTCACCAATTAAATAACCTTCTTCATCTAAATGAGAATTTTTAAGTAATTTTGTTAAATCACATTCCCATTCAGCACCAGCAAAAACAACTTTATTATTTTTATTAATATAAGCATCATCATAAACATTTGTAGAAATTTCTCTACGCATAATATGAATGTTATTAGGTAAAACATTAATAGAAACTAATTGTTCTTGAGGATAAGATTCTGTAGTTTGGGCTATAACTTCATTTTTACCAACCATAATAACATATTGATAATGAATTCCTTTAAATATTTTAGATTTGATTATTCCATCAACAATACCTTTACCAGGTTCACCTAAAATGATATCTTCTGGTCTTAAAACAACATCAACTTTTTCATTAATAGGGAAATCATCAACCATTTTAAATAAATTATTTAATATTTTAACATTATGATCTTTAAAAATTGTGCCTGTATAAATATTAGATTCACCAATGAAATCTGCAACAAAAGCATTTTTAGGTTCATCATATATTTCTTTTGGTTTACCAACTTGTTGGATAATACCATCTGCCATAACAACAATTGTATCTGACATTGTTAATGCTTCTTCTTGATCATGAGTAACATAAATAAATGTAATACCTAATTTTTTATGCATTTCTTTTAATTCAAGTTGCATTTCTTTTCTCATTTTTAAATCTAATGCACCTAAAGGTTCATCTAAAAGTAAGATTTCTGGTTCGTTTACTATTGCTCTAGCAATTGCAATTCTTTGTTGTTGACCACCTGATAAAGTAGCTATATCTCTATTTTCAAAACCTTCTAAATCAACTAAGGCTAAAGCTTTTTGAACTTTTTTAACAATTGCATCTTTACTTAAATGAACCATTTTAGTTTTTTCTTCACCATTTTTATCTTTATAAGTATAAGGTACTTTTTTGATATTTAAACCAAAAGCAATATTGTCAAAGACATTCAAATGTGCAAATAAAGCATATCTTTGGAATACTGTATTAATTGGTCTTTTGTATGGAGGAAGATGCGCGATGTCTTTCCCGTTTAATAATATTTTTCCACTTGTAGGAGTATCAAATCCTGCAATCATTCTTAAAGTAGTAGTTTTACCACAACCTGAAGGACCTAAGAAAGTTACAAATTCACCTTTCTTAATTTTTAGATTAAAGTCTTCGACAACATAAGTTTCTGAGTCATCAAATTTTTTAAAAACATTTTCTAATTCGATAATATAATCTTTTTTTTCTTCCATATTAATTCTCCTTTACTTAAATTAGAAATTTGGTGGACTTGAAATCCAAATAATTTTTGCATTTGTTGATGAGGTATTTTTTAGATAATGTGTTTTACTTGATGAATAGTAAAATGATTCACCTTTTTTACATTTAAATTTTTGATTATCTAAACAAACCAAAATGCTTCCTTCTAGAACAAAACCAAATTCTTCTCCCTCATGGGGATAATCATGTGGCGTTTCTTGATTAGGGTATAGGTTTAGTAAAATTGGCTCCATTTCATTTTTTTGAGCGTTTGTAATTAGCCAAGTAATTACTCCATATTCATTATTTTTTGAAAAATAGTCTTCTTTAGTAAAAACAATTTTTTCTGAAATAGTATCGCTAGAAAAAAATTCATTTAAATTAGTTCCTAATACATCAAGAATATCTACTAATGTAGCAATAGAAGGGGAAGTGAGATCATTTTCTAATTGGGA
This sequence comes from uncultured Bacillota bacterium, assembly GCA_905204225.1. Taxonomy (GTDB): domain Bacteria; phylum Bacillota_I; class Bacilli_A; order RFN20; family CAG-449; genus CAG-449. Next base: position 187 of record CAJKZK010000057.1, on the reverse strand, counting down.
AATATAACCTTTTGTTAAATCACATCTTGAAGCAAGTTCTTCTTGAGTTAAATTATTTAAGGTACGAAGATTTTTAATTTTTTTACCAATGTTAATCATATAACCTCCCTTTGGTTTGATGCTTTTAAGAATTAAGTTTAATTTCACTAAACTTCAAACGAAAATAATAATATTTTTTTATTATATG
>CAJKZK010000056.1 GCA_905204225.1 uncultured Bacillota bacterium | reverse complement strand
AAATATATCATAAATTAAAAAAAGATATTAAACACATATTTTTTTATATAATTATCTAATAATGTATGGGTAAAATATCTTTTTTTATAATTTTTTATTTAATTTTTTCTACTGTAATAGTAGCAGTGGAATTTTCTGGATTATTTTTATCTACGTTAATTTTGTTAACTCTAATTCTATAATTAAATGTACAATTTTCATCGATTGTATATTTTTGTTTATTAGGCATTGATCCACCAGTCATTGTTTTTGCTTTATTCCAAAGATTTGATCTACTAGGCATATAATTTGTCCAGGATTTACCATCTTCAAGTGAGAATCTAGCTCCTGCTTTAAATAAAGAATTATTAGAAGCAGAATTTGTTGAAGCAGTTGTTATATTATCTTTAACATCAAATGTTGATTCAAATATCATACTTTCTGCATAAGGATTCCATGCTGTAACTTTACCATTACTATCTTCAACTGGGAAGAAATTACTTGTAGAGACATTATTTTCTCTACCACCTTTTGAATTAGTAATTCTAATTGATTTTCCTCTTTCATAAATATCTTTTGCAGTTGTTAAATAACCTTCGCTTAATGCTGTACCAGTTTCAACAACTCTAGCGTCAACATGAGAAATTCTTACACCATAATCAGAATAGCCCTTTACTGAATCATATCCACGAGTATAATCTTTTTGAGCCAATCCAAGAGGTGCCATAAATTCAACCATCATATATTCGTCAAAAGCTGTACCATTATAATTTGGAGAAGGAATTATAAAACAATCACCTGATATTGTTGTTGGTTTTAAAGTAATAACAGCTGAATCATCAACTACAAGTGGATTTACCCATCCTAATGTAAATTTTGAATATGCAGAATGATCACCTAAATTGTGATCCATCATATCAATTCCACCCATAGGTGACCATTGATTATTATAATCATAATAATCATTTAACCCATAACCATGACCAGTTTCATGAACAAATGTATGTGCATCAAATCCGTTATAATTACTCTTCATAAAATTAATACTTGCCCAACCTAATGTATTGACTGTTGGTTCCTTTTTATTAGGAATTGGAGTGCTATTAGATGTAACATAAGCCCACCAGAATCTTGTATCTTCTTGTTTAATTTCATTTCTTGAATAAACAATCCAAACGAAATCTAAATAACCATCATTATCATGATCATAATATGTTAATGGTTGTGCATTTTCGCCTAATGAGCCATGATTATCTTTAGCATATTCATCTAAATACCAATCTCTAATCCATTCAGCAGCATATAAACCAGCACCTGTTCCTTTAGCTACATTATAAAAATCACTATCAGTTCCAGGGTAAACAACCCAATTAGGTAAAACTGTCGCATTAAAAGTTGATTTTCCAAAACTTGAACGATTATAATAATCTGCTACTGAAATCCAACCTTTATTAGCATCCATATCATCTTGGTTTCCAACAAATGTAGTCTCAATATTATCTCTATTTTCTTGAGTTTGAACACTAGTATAATTAGTAAATCCAAATGGTACAACTAAAACATGTTGTTCTTCATGTGGATTAATATGTGGGTGTTTATCATTGTTGTATAATGTATTAACATTTAATTGATTTCCATTATATGTAGTGCTTGCTTTTTGAAAATCTTCATTAGTTTTAGATATTGTAGAATTTGAACTAGTTTGTGAATTTGAACTAGTTTGTGAGCTTGATGAATTTTCATTACCACCTATACAACTAGCCATTGTAACTAAAGAAGCAACACACAACACCAATAATCCATAATGTCTTTTTTTCATAATTCTCTCCTTTACTTAAGATTCATATTGTATAAAATCAAGAAAACTATACCCACTAATAAGAATAATGAGCCAGATAACAATATAAATTTCAAATTTAGTCTTGGTTTTTCTCTTTTTAATTGTCGATATTCAGCATAAGTTTTTGGTAATTTCGTTTCTCTAACATTTCTATGAAATGTCATAACCCAAACAAGTTGTATTGAATATGCAATAATATCAAATGCACCTTCATCAGAAACATAACATAATATATAAAATAAACATAATAATAATCCTGATATAGAAAAAGCATCACATAATATTATATTTAAATTATCATTAAAATTTCTATTCAATCCATATATTTCTTGAATAATAACTATTCCAGCAATAAAAGTGCAAATAATAAAACTAACAATAAATCCTATAATAAATCCTTTATCAATGCCTTTTTTTTCATCAATAATGTCTTTATTTTTCTTCATTTATTTTACCTTTTCTTTTAGGTTTTAATTCTAGTCTATATTCAGCTTCTTCTTTATCATTACAATAAACGAAATGGCCTTTAGAAATTTCTCTCATTGATGGCTTATCCACTGAATAATCATGTGAAGTTTGAGCGTTATAAACAATTCTCTTACGATTCTTTTCAATATTTGGATCAGGATGAGGGACAGCAGATAATAATGATTTAGTATATGGATGAAGTGGATGAGCAAAAAGTTCTTCACTTGTTGCAAGTTCTACTAAATTACCAAAATACATAACTGCAATTCTATCACAGAAATATTTAACAACAGATAAGTTATGTGCAATAAACAAAATTGTTAAGCCTAAATTATCACGTAAATCATTTAATAAATTAATAACTTGTGCTTGAATAGAAACATCTAGAGCTGAAACTGGTTCATCAGCAATAATTAATTCTGGTTTCATAATAATTGCTCTAGCTATGCCAATTCTTTGTCTTTGTCCACCAGAGAACTCATGTGGATATCTATTAGCATGTTCTGGAAGTAAACCAACTAATTCAAGAACTCTATTAACTTCAGAAGTAATGAATGATTCATCTTTTATACCTTTAATATAAAGACCTTCAGCAATAATATTTCTTACAGTCATACGAGGATTAAGTGAAGCAATTGGATCTTGGAAAATCATTTGAATTTGAGAAGTAATTGATGTTTGTTTTGCTTTCTTTAATTCTTCTTTAAATTTTTTTGTATCATCAATTAAATATTTATATTCATTTTCAATCTCATTTAATTTTGTTTCCAATTGAACTTTATATTCATTTTTAATTTTATTAATTTCATCTTTATTTGTAATATTTTTTAAAGCTAAAATTAATTCATTATTATTATCTAATTTTATTTGTTTAATTTTATCATCTTTAGATTTTTGATCTTCTTTTAAATATGAATATTTATCTTTAACTTTTTGCATTGCTTCTAAAGAAATATCTTTATCGCAATATTTATTATCATGTTTAGCAGCAGCAATTTTTTTTCTTTGTTCTTTAATTATTGCTGTTGCTTTTTCAATTTCAGCATTATTTAATTCTTCATATTTAGAAATTATAGCTTCATATTTACGTAAATAAGGTTCTTTATCAAAATAATTATCAGTAATTTTTGCATTAACTTCTTCTAATACTTTTTTATAATTAAATGGTTCATTGAATTTTTCTTTAAAATCATTATCTAAGACACTTAAGTCAGAAATTTTATCAACTTTATTTTTCTTTAAAGCGGCATTTAATCTAATTTTAGTATATTTAATCTCTTTTTCGTTCCATCTAGTACCTGCTGCAATTCTAACACCTTTAAACCAAACATCACCACTTGTGATTTGATAAAGTTTTATAATTGATCTACCAGTAGTTGTTTTACCACATCCAGATTCACCAACAAGTCCAAAAACTTCACCTTTATAAACACTAAAAGAAACATTGTTAACAGCTTTTGTATATTTATATGCTCCTTTACCATAACGGAAGAATTGTTTTAAATGTCTAACATCTAAAATAACATCTGCGTTATCATAATCAAACTTTTTACTTTTTTTAGTAGTTTTTAAAATTTTATCTTCATCTTCTTTAGTAGAATATCCTTCAATTTTAGCACAACCAACATTAGCATCTGGAGCACAAAGTAATAAAAAATTTCTATTAAAATTATTCATCTTCTTTACCTCCTAAATGTTTTAAAATTGAATTTTTTTCTAATGTATAGCTTGGTTTATTACTTGAATTTTTCTTTAATGAATTAATAATTCTTTGTTTAACAATTTTTGGTGCTTCAACTTCTGGAGCGTATTCATCAAGCAACCATGTAGCAGCATAATGAGTGTCTGATACTTTGAAAAATGGTGGTTGAGCTTCATAATCAATTTCTAAAGCGTATTTATTTCTACTTGCAAATGCATCACCTTTAGGAGGTAATAACATATTTGGTGGAGTTCCAGGAATAGCATCAAGTTTTTCTTTTGTATCTAAATCAGGCATTGATCCAAGTAATGCCCAAGTATATGGATGTCTAGGATCATAGAATATATCATAAACTGTACCATATTCAACAATTTTACCAGCATACATAACTGCGATATCATCAGCCATATTTGCAACAACACCTAAGTCATGGGTAATGAAAATAATTGATAAATTCTTTTCAGCTTTTAATTTATTAATCAATTCAAGAATTTGAGCTTGAATAGTAACATCAAGAGCAGTAGTTGGTTCATCACAAATTAATACTTCTGGATTACTTGATAAAGCAATAGCAATAACTATTCTTTGTCTCATACCACCTGAAAATTCAAAAGGATATTGATTAAATCTTCTTTCAGGATCATTAATACCAACTTCTTCAAGAAGTGTAATTGCTCTTTTTTTAGTTTCTTCTTTTGTTAAAATTGTTTTACTAGCAACTATTTGTTCAACATAATATTTTATTAAATCATTAACAATATTATCTGCAATAAAATCTTTATCATTTAATATAAAATTTAAATGTTCTATTAATTGATTAGTAGTATCAACTATATCTTTAAAATAAACATTTTTATCAACAATAACTTCTTTTAGACCTACTCTAATTTCAGCAGGTAAATCATATACTGATTTTGCATTATGTTTTTCAAGTAATAATCTTCTCTCTTCAGTATTTTTAATTGCTTCTTCATAAGATTTAGCATAAAATTCTAAAGAAGATTCATAAACTTCAATAATATCATCAGCTTCAATTTCTAAATTGAAAACTGCTTTTTTTAATTCTAAGCCTAATTTTTTAGCTTCTACTTTTACTTTATTAGCATTAAATGTAGTTTCATTAGATAATTCGTTTGCTTTAAAATCATTTAGTAAAATTAAGACATTTCTTATTGCTTCTTTTTGCTTTTCAATAGATTTGTTAGTTGCTTCTATAAATAAATGCTTATATTTTTCAACTAATGCATTAAAATCAAAGCCTAAATTCATATTATTGATTTCTTTAATCATTTCGTTAATTTCATTAACATTTTCTTTTTCACATTCACTTAATAAAACTTTATTAACTTTTACTAAATATTTAAATGCTTCTTTTCTAGTTGCTTTTGCTTTTAAATACATTGCTTCAGTTAATTGTTTACCAACTTTCATAATAGGATTTAAAGATGAAAGTGGATCTTGGAAAATCATAGAAATTTTTACACCACGAATTTTTGTAAATTGTTCTTCATTTAATTTTAATAAATCTTTTCCATCATAAATAATTTGACCATCTTCAACAATTTTATTATTAGCTAAAATACCTAAAATTGCTTTTGATGTAACTGATTTACCACTTCCAGATTCGCCAACAATAGCAAGAGTTTTACCTTTTCTTAATGAGAAATCAATTCCTCTAACAGCTTTAACAGTACCGGTATTAGTTCTAAAAGAAATTCTAAGATTTTTTACTTCTAAGACTTTATCATTTGTTCTTAATTTTTCCATAACTAATTCTCACTTCCTCTTAAAGTTGTATTAAATGCATCTCTTAAGCCATTACCAAATAAGTTAAAGGAAATCATTAATAAAGAGATAACAATTGATGGGAATAATAATATATGAGGATATGTTGCAAGTCCGGCAATTTTTCCTTCATTAATCATAGAACCAATAGAATTAATACCACTGTTTTCAAAATCAATAATACCTAAATAAGATAAACTTGCTTCTGAGAAAATAACACCAGGTATCATTAATACAGATCTTGTGACCAAAGTACCTGTAGCATTTGGTAAAATATGTTTAAAAATTAATCTTCTATCTTTAGCACCTAAAGTTCTAGCAGCCAAAACATATTCTTGGCCTTTAAAACGATAAAATTGCATACGAGTTGTTCCAGCAACTCCAACCCATCCATTATAAATAAATGCGACAAAAATTGCTAAAACAATAATTCCGGCAGGTCCAATTGCATTTTTTAAATCTTGATTATTAACAAATTGAATACTTGCTATAGACATAATAATAATAGTAGGAATATTAGAAATAATATCAGTTATTCTTTCCATAACCAAGTCGACAGTTCCACCATAATAACCAGATATAGCGCCCCATATTAATCCAATAATAAAATTAACAAGAGTAATAGATAATCCAAGTAATAAAGAAAATCTACAACCATTTGCTAAACGTAATAGAATATCTTTCCCTTGCATATTAGCGCCAAATAAATATGTTGGTTCAACGCCATATTTATATGTGAAATAATCATAATAATCTACTCTAACATTATACATACCATTAGATTCTTCAAAATAAATTACTTCACCTTCACTGTTTCTTTTATAAATATCAGCAATATAACCATTTTCATCTTTATATAAAACAAATCTACTATCTGATATATTATAAGTGCCATCATTATTTTTAATAATTTCTGGAACAATTTGGAAGAAATAATCAGAATTATTACCATATCTTAAATTCATTTTATCAACAATACCAGAAGCTGCATTTTCATTCATATGATATGTATTCATTAAGACTGATTTATAATTATTAGTATAAGATCTATAATCAATTAATGGTTTCAAAATTGATTTTTCATTATTAGAAATTCTTCTATTATTTTCTTCAACTAATTTATCATAATTAGCTTTTGTTAATTCAACATTATAGCATCCAACAGCATATGTATTTTCTCTGACGGTACATAAAATATATGAATCTTTTTCTTCATCAGGATAGCCAAGAGCATAACTAGGAATTTCTTCTTTAACAAGTTTAACTTTATTATAATTAGAATCAGTTTGAGCAGCCAAATAATAATTTTCTTTTGTGATTACACTTTCTTTTGTTCCATCCCAAAAACCGGTATCATTAAATAATTTAGGTAAAACACCAGCAAAAACTGGATCATTAAATTCACCACTAGTAAATTCAGATGCTACTCTACTTTTTGGATCACAAATAGGTTCAAAAATTGCAAATAATGATATAAAACAAATAATAATTGCTGCTACAACCGATGCTTTATTTTTTACAAATCTACGCATACAATCTTGTAAATAACTAACAGGTTTAGTTTCAAATTTTGTATCATGAATCGTCTCATCAATTTGAGCAAATTTAAATTTATCTTTTGTTCTAATCTCATTAAGATTATTCATATTTTCATTCATTATTTTCTACCTCCCATTCTAATTCTTGGATCAACTAATCCATAAGAGATATCAACAACTAGTCCACCAACAAGTCCAATTAAGATATAAAACATTCCAACAAATTGGAATACATCATAATCTCTTGCTGTAATAGAATCTAAGAACAATGAACCAACCCCATTAATAGAGAAAATTGATTCAATAATCATTGATCCACCTAAAACAGATAAAATTTCGCCTAATAACATTGGGAAAATTGGTACAAGTGAATTTCTAAATGCATGTCTAATAGTTGCTTGAGCACGTGTTAATCCTTTAGTTCTTGCAAGTAACATAAAATCTGATGTTAATACTTCTGTTAATTCTGCTCTAGTATATCTAGCATATCCTGCAATAGAGCCAAAAGACATAGATATAACTGGTAAAATCATAGATACAAACATTGCCCCAGTAAACCATGAGCCATCAAAATCAGCTCTAGTAGCTGGAAGCCAATCTAATTTAAATGCAAATATATATTGTAATAAAAATGAATAAACAAAGCTAGGGACAGAAATGAATAACATTACAACAACACCCAAGAAATTATCTTGCCACTTATTCTTTTTTAAAGCCATATATGTTCCAATAGCTAATCCCAAAGGAACAGAAAAAATCATTGCATATACATTTACTAAAATTGTAGGTGCCATTCTACTAAATAACAATTCAGGTGGTGTTGAATTTCTTGATGTAGAATAACCCCATCTTGAAACATATTCAGTGGTACCGTCTGGTAATTCATATGAACTAGGAAAAAATAAATTTTTCAAAAAATTTCCTAATTGTTGTAAAACAGGAAGAGCTTCATAATCTGTTGGGCCTGTTCCAGTTCTAACCATTCTTCCAAGAGCTTCTTGTTGAATGTAAAATTTTTCTACATCTGTACCTGCACCACTTGGGGGATTAAGTGGTAAAAGACGAATCAAAATAAAACATATTAAAAAGATAATACTAAAAGTCAATAGCATTAACAAGATACGTTTTACAATGTAGATTAACATTTCTTTTGTGTCTCTCATTTTTTTACCTCTATAACTATCTAAAAACCAAAACAGTTTTATTTTGATTATTTAAAACTATTTTGGTTTTAGTATATTTTAATTTTAGATTTTATTTATATAAATTGCTACTATATTCTTTACTCTTGATAAATTCATTCCATTTTTTATCAGAATAATTAAATGTCATGAATCTAATTCCGCCATATCCGACTAAGTTAACATATTTATTTGTAGCATATTTAACTTTAAGTGAATAAAGTGATGTAGAACCTCTAGCAACAAGTGGAATAGCTTCAAATCTATTCAAAATTGCAGCTTCAAGTTTAGCTAAAACTGTTACTCTCTTTAGATGTTGTTCATTATATTGAGCAATTAATTCTTTTTCAGCTTCATCTTCTGAATCTCTACTTGAGACCATTTCATCAATATCCATTTCAGCTAAATCACCATTTAATTTTTCATACCATTCAGCAATTGTTCTTTTTTCTTCAGTAGTACCAAAATTAATAGTTAAACTAGCTGATTTTTCATTTTGATGACCTTTAAATCCATATTCACATGTTGATTCAAATGTAGGATCACAATAAACTTGCATTAATCCATATGGGTTAATAGCAGCACCACCCCAAATTGAGAAAATCATATCATAATTACCACTCTTAGCAGCATTATAATAATCTTCATTCTTTGTTACTTTTAAATCAAATGATATAGATGATTTTTTTGCAGCATCAGTTTGTTTTTCGTTATATTTAGCTACTGCATTAGCAATAACAGTCTTAAATGAATCTCTAATGAAGTTTGTCATATTAATAGTTGTAGTTGAGCTATTATCATAAACTTGGATTTCTAATTCAATTTTATCATTTAATTTTAATCTTTTTTCTTCAATTTCTTTAGTAATTGCTTTTTCAACAAAATATGTAGCTTGTTGTAAATTGTATCCTTGTGCATCAGTACTTAAAGCTGTTTTTTCTGAGCTTGAATAAGGATCTCCACCTAATTCCCCATAAACATCATTATAAACGCCTTTTCCTTGAGCAGTAGAAGTATACATTTCACCAGTTTGAACATCTGTTAAATATAAATCGTTTAATAAACCAGTAAATGCTTTACTACCTGCAGTATTTTTAGATGCAAAATCATTACGATTCAATGACAATGATAAGCCTTTTCTAAAATCATCATTTGCTAAAATAACTTTATTAATTCCGTTTGATTGTCTATTAGTTAATTTACTTCTATCAGAATTAAATGAAATTTTTTGAGTGTATGATTCATAAACAGTTTGACTTCTTCTTGAGTTACCATATTTTGCCATATCATTTGCATCAAGTGTTATATCATCAAGTTCACCTTTTTCAAACATACCGACAGCAGTTGAATGGTCTTCAATAATTGTTGTTTTAACTCTTGTCATTTGGAATTGGCCTTCATGTTGACCATCAGTATATCCATACCATTTATCATTCTTTTCAATAACAAATGATTTACCTTCTTCATATTTAACAAGTTTATATGGTCCATAAGCTTTATAATTTTCAACTTTTTTAGATGCGTAATCTGTTGACCATTTTGCACCACTTTTTGTACTTAATCTATCATATAAGTCAGTTTTTACTAACCAGTTACTTGTTAATGAGAACTTCAAATCAAGTAATTTGATTGATTTTCCTAAAATTAATCTAATTGTGTCATCACCGACATCTTTAATACCAACTTTACTAAAATCATCAAATTCATCATTTTTAATATAACCATATAATAATAATCTTTCTGATTTTTCTTTAATTGTTTTACCAAAAGCATTTTTTAAAATAACATTAATATCTTTTTCTAAATCAGATCTTGTATAAGTAATTAATTCACTTTCATTTTTCCAATCAGAATAATTATAACCGCCATTACCATTGTCACCAAGATTTTTTCTAACTTTAATAGGTTGTTTTGTTTTACTATATTCAGATAAAGCAATATCATAATCTGTCATAGCATCTTTAACATCAGCTGGAGATTCAGCTTTTGCCCAATCTTCATGATTATCACTTCTTGTTTTCCAATCTTGAGGTCCATATTTAAATAAGAAATATTTTACACTTTCTGAAATTCTTCTTGCAGCTTCTTTTGAGTCTTTATCTCTTGTAATCATGTCTTGATTAAATAATTCTGATAAAGTTACAGATTTTCCATCAGTAAATTTTTCAGCAGCAATAGGAGCTGTTTTTTGTAAATTGAGATAATAATTTGTACCAGCTGATTCTTCATATTTTGTATTAGTATATTCATAATTACTATTAACATAATTATATAATGGTTCAAGAGTAGAACGACCTGATTTATAATATTTTTCAGCATTTGCTACAACTAAATTTGAAGAATAAAAACTATCTGCACGGAAATTAACATATTTAGGTGATAATTGTCTTTGTAAACTATCGATATAATCTTGCGCTGTAATTTTGGTTCCATCTTCCCAAGTAGCATTTTTATTTAATTTAATATCAAATATTTGATTTTCTGGAATATTTTGTCCATTAAAATAATTTTCAGAATATTCATTAATTTCGTTATCTTTTAAATCACTACTAGAAATTTTTACTGGAAATTCTCTTGCCATTTCTGTAACAAATTTATAATTTGATTTTGATTCATCAAGAATGACATCGTAAAAGCCAATTTCTGTAAAGCTAGTAACATAGCTTTCATCGTTTGTTTCCCAGTCATGAGTATTCCATGTACTAGGTTTTGTTGTTAAATAAGTGTAATATGTATATTCTTTGTCGCTATTATAGCTTGTACCACCAAAACATCCTGTTAAACAGACTGTAGCAGTTAATGAAGCTAACGCTAAGACAAAAATTTTTGCGTTCTTTTTCATATTTCTCTCCTCCTTGTATTTCAAAGCAACAATAAAAATGCGAATATTTATCGTTTATAAATAATGTATTTATTTTTTATTAATAAATCAAGCTATATCTTTAAATTAAATAAAAAAGTTTAGTCTTTAATTGTATATTTTTAATAATAATCATTTTATTTGTTTTATAATTTTAAATTTTTGTATATAA
>CAJKZK010000055.1 GCA_905204225.1 uncultured Bacillota bacterium | reverse complement strand
GTTGCTATACTATATGTACGCATTTTGCCAACATTATTGTCATTCCCGTGGGACAATTAATATTATTACTTTAATTTTATATATTTTGATTATAATTATCAATTATTACACTTTTAAATTGCACCTATAATATTATTTTATTATTTACAAGTGCAATTTTTTACAATTTTTGCACTTTTAAATTATTATTAAACTAAAATTTCACTTAAAATATTTATCAAGAATTTCATTTACCTTATTCCTATCTAATATTTCAATAAATCCTATTACTGCTTCAAAAGCAGTAGCATAATATTTTTATTATCTTCTTTTAAATCATTATTCATTACAAATAATTTATTTGATTACAATTATTTATTTTTATATTTATAAATTATATTAATTGAAAATTACTTTATATGATAAAAATTCCTATATGCTATTTTTTCAAAATTTTCAATTGAAGAAATTGCGGATGCTAATAAATCATTATTTTTTAGATATACAAAAATTGCAATCGCTCTCGCTTGACAATTAATTGATTTTTCATGATTAAATTCTATATCCGTAAAAATAGAATAATCATTTAATTTTGAAATATAAGAAGAATAATGTGATAATGCTCTACAATATATCCAATCATAAAATAATGTTTTTGGTTCAATTGGATACCTTTTACCATTAAAATTAAAACAAATTATTCCACCACTATTCCTTAATCTTTCATCTTTTTTTGCTTCTATTGGTGAAACATTAAGTAAATCAACATATGGGCCACCATTTTCAAACACTTTTGATGATTGAAAAACGTTTTCCAATGAAATTAATTTTTCATCAATTTTAACTTTCAAATTAAATGCGCTTAACATTTTTCCTAATTCATCAGGTGATTTGCTAGATGCTTCAAGAATTTTTCCTGAATAAATTTTATTAATTTCATCATGTAAAGAAGATATACTTTTTTGTTTTTGCGATATAGCAAATCCTGTGTAATATTTAAACTCTATTAACGATTCATAAATGCCATTTGAATCAATTCTAAAGAATAATCTTTTTGCCATCAGTCTGCCTCTTTAATATCCAAAATATATTTAGGATCTATTCTTTTTCTAAAAATAATTTCCGCTTGATTAGCTGTCGTTTCATTATCTTCTTTATTTTCTCTAGTAAAATACATAGATTTCCACCAAGGACCAGCTATAAAGCCATTTTCAAACATTATATCTATATTTTCAGAATCTTTTTTTGTTAACGAACCAGCCGCATTATAATTGCAATATATTCTTGGTGCAAGTTTTTCACCAGAATCATCAGTTATTTCATATAAAAGAGCTGGATCTAATAAAATATATACATATTCTCTATCTTTATATTTTTCCTTAAATTTATTTAAAAGACAAATATTTGGTGCTTGAATAGATAAAGATATTCCGTCAAAGCAATGATCAAATCTATTTTCATCATTATATTCATAATGCATTAAATTTTGCTTCATTTCGGTTATAGACATAATACCATTTTTTAATATAGATTCTAAATTTTTTCTAGATGTAAAATGAATTAATCTTGTTATACCTTTTTCTGTAATTTTGTCTTGTAAATCAAGACTTTTTTTCTTTTCTTCTTCTGACAATGTTGATACAGCTCTTGCATTCTTTATTATTCTTTTATTTCTTTTTATTAAATAATTATATGTTGTTGGATTTTCACAATAAATATTTATTTCACCTTTTGCTCTAGTTGCTAAAACATATATCTGATTTAATAGATATGAATCTCGATCTCTAATAATATAATGTATTCCTAAATCATCAGCTGATATAGAACCTGGTAAGTAAATATAAATATCATCTAGTTCTCTAGAAATTAGTTCATAAGTTGTAATCATTACTTTTTCTTTTACATCATTATTTAAAAAATATGGATAACGTTTAAAATGATTAGCATGCCATCTTTCAAATCCAGTAATTGTTTCATTATAATCATTATTACTCATATATACTGTCGCCATATGTTTTTTATAAGATGAATCGTTCTTATATTTATCAATAAACTCTTTTTCGTTATTAAATATATTAATTTCATATTCATTAGTATTTTGATTATTAAATTTTATATCATTAAAAATTAAATATTTTATCGCATATAAAATATTACTTGCTAATCCTATAGAATAATCAAAATAATATTTTGTACAGTCAAATTTTCTTTCTTTAATATTTTTTTCTAATTTTTCAATACCTCTATCGCTTTTATAATTAATTGCTTGTAAATTATCTCCCAAAATAACATTTATATTATGATTGTTATTATTTACCAATTGTTCAATTTGCATATCATTAAGGCGTTGTGCTTCATCAATAATTAATATTTGTGAATTTGAAACCCAATCAATCATTTTTTCAAAATTTGTATGACATATAACTCTATCATTAGGAAATTCAATATTTTCAATTAAGAAAATTTGAACAAGAGAATTATAAAACGATTCATTCATGATAATAAAACGTGAAGTTTTATATTTTCCAAGCAATCGCATTGCAATAATTGTTTTTCCTGTTCTTGCCGTCCCTTCTGTTATAATATAATTTACTTTCTTTTCAATATCCGAAACTATTGAATTATAGTTATTTGATGTAATTTGGTTTAATGGAAGAGCACCATTATATGCCTCAACTAAAGAAGACATATCAGAATAATTTTTTTCTATTACTTTAAGTTCGTCATTTACTTTTTGTACTATAAAAGAAGTTTTATTAATATTTTCTTTTTGTGAAATAATATTATTAGGATTTGGAACAGATTTAAAAACGTGGTTAGTATTATAATAAAATGTTGAAAAGTATTCCTTACTTGGAATTTTTTTCAAATGTACAATACCTATAACAGAATAAACATATGAATTTAAAAACAAATATCGATATTTATTTTTTAATTTGCAATAAATAAAATTATGTAACAAATAATTAATCGAGGCATTACGAAATAATCTATCAGGATGTTTCCCATTATATTTTGATTTTGTTTCTGTATAAAAAAATTCATCATACGAATTTTGTTCAAAACATGAGTTAATTTGTTTTTTTGTTTGATTTAGTCCAAAGTATTTTTCGTATTCATCATAATTAATAAAATTGAATACAAATATCGACCATTGTTTTTGTCTTAATACACCAGTTTTACCATTAGATCCATATAATCTTTTAATATCATCTTTTAAAATTACTATATAAGAATCTATTCCATCTATTGATATTTTATAAAGCGGAACATTGTTAATAGTAATATCAAGCCCCACAAATTGTTTTAAATAATAAGAAATATTATTCTTATAAACAATGTCATTATATGAAGAATTTTTAAAAACATCTTTTGTATACATATTGTTCATCCCTTAGTTTATATAATTAGTTTAACATTTATTTTTTGTTTTTTCTATATATGAAATTTATAATTTGATAACACTTATTTATCGTCATATTAAACATTTTCATACGATTTATAAGCATCATCTAAAGCTTGTTCTTCTATTTTAATAAATGAATCAATCATATTAATAACATTTGTAACATTACATTCTTCATCATGCTCTTCCATTGTTAAAGATGCATTTAATAAGAAATATTTTAACAACATCCAAGTATAAATTAATGTTTTATGAAAATATGAATCTATAATTCCTTCACTAGCATTAAAATTATAACCACTAGCATGACTCATATCCTTTGAAATTCTATATAAAGTCATTACATCTCTACTTTCACTTTCATTAACAAATACTGATTCAATCAAAGAACGAACATATTTGTTATAACTTTTTTTCTTGTTTTCTAAGAAATAAAGACTATTTCGTTTTAAATTAAAATAAAATTTTTGATAGTCATCTAATTCATACTTTTCTTTAAAATATTCATCATATAATTTTTTTATTTCATCTTCCGGAACTGTTTTAATTTCTAAATCTAATTTTTCAAAATGAGCTTCTATTTGCATTCTAGATGAACACCAAAAAGCTTTTTTTATATAATTAAATTCTTCCATATCATCAATCGCCCCAATTGCATAAAAAATACTATATTGTTCTGCAAATGTTTTAAAAGAAGAAATAACATGTTCTTTATAGCTTAACGATTCAGAAGTAATCATATCAATTAAAAGATATTTACTCTTTTCCAAGAAAAACCAAGTAAAGTAATCTATACCTTCTTTTAATTTACATAAATTATCCATCAAGAAAATAAACATATTTTCAATATTTTTACAATTTTGAACATTATTAATTAATAAAGGATTATAAAAAAAGTCTTGATTAAAATCAGTTATTTCTTTTTCTTCATTTTCATCAATAAGAAATTTGCACTCTTTTAAATACTCATAAACAAATTCCAATATTTTATCTACATAAGAATTTCTAATTGACATTATATATTCTTCGACCTTAGGATCCATTTCACATCTTGGATGAATAAACAATGAAAAAAACTCATACATTTTAATTGTATTTTCATCAAAAAGTTGATAAGTTTCCAATAATTTAGAAAATCTAATATCTTCATATAATCTAGTTTTTAAATAAAAGCAAGGATCATCTATATCTATTTTTCTAGCTTTTAAATTTTTAGAAGTGCAATTAAAATGTTCAATCATAGCTTGTTTAGCTTTTTCTTTATCTTCTACAATTCTTTTTATTTTTTCATCTTCTTTATTTATATTATCTAAAATAGAATGAAAATTATCAAAATCTACATAAGCATACAAATATCTATAAATTGTTTTTTGCTTATCAGTTATTTTATCTTTTTCATCCATTAATAAAATAACCATAGCTTCAATAATGATTCTACAACTAACATCTACACCAGCAGATTCAATATTACCTGATAAATAATTAGTTACTATATTTAACGCATTTGAAATAATATCATTATTTATTCCATAGATAAAATAATCATTATCTGATAATTTATCATCACAAAAATGTTTTAATATTTCAATATCGTGTTTTTTTAGCACTTTATAAAGATATTGCAAAAATATATATTTATCTCGTTCCATATCTACACCCCTCTAAACTTTAACTTTTTTGCGAGATTGTCTCATTCTTTCATGAGATTCTTCTAATTTCTTCTTACGGAAAAGGTATTCTTCACTTTTCATATAAGATTTATCCATTTTCACTTTTGCCTTAGGTGCAAAATATTCACCATAAGAATCAATAAATGGATTGTAATCAGAGCCATCAGCACAGATAATTACATTTTTATTCCCTCCATCTTTTTTACAAAAATTAAGTTTTAATTTTCTCAATGCTAATTTATTAAATCCTTTTTCAAAAAATATATAATTTTCACCACCATCTCGCGCATGTGAATTATAAACAAGACAATCAGGCTTTTCTGCCATTATTTCATCAATAAATTTTATTTCGTCTGGAGAAAGTGGTTTACCGTCATCTGCTTTATCAATTAATTCTTGTATTCCACAATCGCGCCCATCTATGATTATTAACCGTTCTTGATCTAACAATATAGGAAATGTACTTGTTCCATCATCATATGCCCAAAATGTTAAAATATTATCCCCTGATCCATGTTTTTTTATTTCCGCCTTTGCTGTTTCAGGACTGTCAGCCCAATATGATATTTTTTGTTTTGGAAACAATTTTGAATATCTTCCTTCACAAATTCTTAAATTACCATTAAATAATTCACTAGCAGTTTTCCCATAAAATTCTTTTTTGAATTCTACACATCTATAGAAATCAAATTCATCTGCTTCGTAAATAGGTAATTTTATATGCTTTAAAATTGGTCTACCATAAGATTGGCTTTTAAATTTTCTTCTCCACATCATTTATATCCCTCCGATTTTTTATGTATTTATTTATAAAATTTAATATCAATTTTTATCTATTTAATAGGTTTATATCTAGCCATATATGTAATTGGATTTAATTCAAAATTATCCTTAAGTTTTCCATAAACTTCATAAAATTTTGGATTAGCATTTTTAACATCATATATTCTAAATACACAATAATCTTTATCTAATTCATTTGATGTTTCTATTTCATTTCTAGAAACTTGAAATTCAACATCTGTTTTATTTGCAGTTGTTTTAACTTCAATATATATTTTTTTATATTCTTCTCCAATTAAATCAAATGATTCTATATCATAGCCAAAAGCATCAGATTTAAGGGAAACTCTTTTTAGTTGATCAGCAAGATCTTTTCTACCAAGATTTACAAGTCTATCATATTCATATTCTAAAGCAAGTAATTCTCCTAATTCACCAATTTCAGCATCAGATTTTGCTTTATCTATATAATCAATTTTTCTTATTCCTTCAGGATTTCTAATTCTTGAGAATTCTTTAGAATTTCTAACTTTTGGTTCTTCATATTTCAATTTTCTTACAATATCAACATCTGTAACAGATGATATTTTTTTATTTATTTCATCAATTGCATCTAATACAGGTGTAAATACATCATTTTCTATCAAAAGAACTCTATCAACTGCTTTTTCATAATCATAATTAACTTCGCCTAAAACTCCAACTATCGAATCATATATTTCCATCATTTTTTTAAGATCTATAATTAATTCATCTTCAGTATAATTACCTTTTTGATAATATTTTGAAATAATTGTTGTCCTTTCATAACCTTTTCCAAGATTGCCTCTTCCTTGTCCTAAGGAAATATTATCTTTAGAAAAGGAAATATCTTTAATTTCACTTCTAAAATAATCTACAACTTTCATAGCAGCATTATATTTATCTTTTCTAAATTGTTTATCAAAATATGTAATTCCTTGATTAAGCGTCATATAAAATCCTGACATATCGCTTTTAAATAAATAAACAATATATATGCCTTTAGTAGCAGTTCTAGTAATCTTTTTATTAAAAATTGCTATCCAAGGATAATCAGTTTTTTGTCCTTTTCCACATGAGCCATCAACTACAATTTCATTTCTCATAGTGAAAACACTAGCATTAATCAACTTAGGAAGTTCATTACAAATAATGTTATAACATTTATCATTTTTTCCAAAAGAACAATTTTTATATTTTTCTAATACATAATCAAAAAGAGTTTTAATATCCATCGTTTCATCACCTTTATATTTTACAGTATACCAGATGATGATCACGTGATCAAATGACTAAATAACAAGTTTACTAACGAATAACATTATTTTTTATGTTTAAAAATCTAAGTGATTCTTTTAAAAGTAGTCAATTTAACACTTGAAGACCTTATTTTTTATATTATTAATTTTAGTTGTTAATTGGTCATAAATAATATAAATTTAATCTAATGCATATCTTTCTTTAAGGTCAATAATGCAATTACAAATTTTTTTAGCGCTTTCTCGAAATATTGTTAAATAATTCTAAAAATATGCTATCACATAAATATCAATTATAATCAACACAAATGCTGTTTTCCAATCATTTATAGCTATAAATATTAATATTGTTCTAAATAAAAATATTTTTCAATAGTAGGAACCTTTTCTACCATTATAAAATTATAAAACGTTTAATTATTTTTCAACCATTTTTAAACTTTTACATTTAATAGACATTATATTTGCGTCTCTCTTACAATTATACAGGCGAAACCCTCTAATGACATTTTCTTCAGTTTCAGGAGACCAATATACAGTTAAATATTTTTTTGCTCGTGTTATTGCAGTATAAAAAATATTATGAGTAATTCTTTCTTCAACTTCGTTTGAAATAACGATTTTTACAGATTCAAATTCTAGGCCTTGTGCTTTATGAATAGAGACAGCATAAGAAATTTGGAAAGGAATATGTGATTCTAATTTTGAATCATAATCATATTCATTTTCAGTTGGTTTATAAACAGAGAAACCTACTATCGTTTTACCATTATCATAGCAATAAAATTTAATTTTACATTTTTCTAGTAATAAAGTTGATATCGTTGAGTAAACACATATCTTAAAATAAATACTATTTTCATCTTGTGAAACATCTAAAATTTTTCCTTTCATATTATTGTGAAATACATTGGAGAATCTTTTAGTTTCGTAAAATAAAATCGGATCATTTATCTTAAAAGTATATTGTTTCCATTTTATTCCTTTATTATAATTTTTACATTGAAGAATTTTGTTAATATTGTTGATTCCATATAAGCCATCATAATTTAAACAAAGAACAATCTCATCTTCATTTTGCTTATTAAATATTGATTCATCAATTTCATGTGAAATTTCATCAACGTCTAACAATTCTTGTAAACTTTTTTCGAGATTTCTTGTTGCTTTCCACACATTTTGCAAAACTTCACTGCTACTCCTAAACTGATTGTTTAAATCAACAATAGCATCTTTATCAATAAAATATTTTAATAAGCTAAACCAATTTCCAAATTCAATCGATTGAATTTGATAAACATCACCACATAGTAATAGCATTTTAAAACGACCATGTTCTAAAATAGATTTCATATCTCTAGCACTTATTGCACTACATTCATCAATAATAAGAAGGTCATATTCATTAAAATCATTATTAATAAATTTATTAATTGTCATAAAACATGCATTTTTCATTCCAATCTTTTGCCTGATATTTTCAACAGCAGGATTAGTAAGTGCTATACAACAAATATTTAATTCTGGAAGCAAATCAACAAGAAGTTTGGCAAAATATGATTTTCCTGAACCAGCTGGTCCATAAACAACAAATGCTGATTTTTTATTGAAGCAGCGTAATAATGCATTTTTTTTATCTAAATCATCTAAAATAATTTGTTTTTCATCAATTATAACTTTAATATAAGATGAAAAATGAGGATACGTTTCTTGATTTGTTTTTTTCTTTATCATTTTTATAATATATTCAGTATAATCTTTATTTTCCTGAAGAAAAACATTACTATCATCTATGATTATTTTTCTTCCAAAATATTCATTTTTAACAAAATTATCATTATATTTTAAAATATCAATGACATCTGCATCAGAAATAAAGTCTTTCTTTTGTAAAAATATTGATTCAGTTTCATTTGACAATGAAGATATTATCCTTGCTAAATATTCACCGTGATATTCTTTTATCGAAAAAATTTCACATAAGTCTGATAATTTTGGTCGATGCTTAATTAAAGATGAAGAAAATGGATTAGTTTCAAAAGGATAGACATTTTTCGATAATTTAGTACTGCCAAAACAATCATCATCATAAAAAGCCATTTGCCTTTTCAATACTGAATTATTTAAATGATATATAAGATAACTAATTGTTTTCCAACCATTCTTTTTTGAATTAACAAATTGACGCACTTTATCTAATAAAATTAATAATTTTTCTTTTCTTTCTGACCTAAAACATATAGAAACTATCATTTTATAATATTCATTACTACATGTCATAAGATCATTAATTGAAATTCGATTATTTTGGATATATTTCATTAACTCTTCATATCCAATTGTTTTATTATAAGTTCCTTGCAAATTCATTATTTCTCCTAACTTTTGAATCTCACAAATACGAATTGAAACAACATAATCAATAACAAAAAAATATGGAGTTAAAACATCTAAATATGTTATCTCCCTCATTACAATTTTCGCCTTGATACAATAATTAGGATAAATATCTAACAATGAAAAAGCTGTAAAGCGATCGAATCTTGTTACACTGTCATTAGCATTAGTCAATGTATATTCATAAAACAAAACATTATCAACAAAAATAGCTTTCTTTTTTTGAACATAATATTGATCCCAGCTTTTAAGATCACTAGGATGTGGAAGGTTTTTAAAGCCATTCAAAATTTTTTTGTAGTAATTTAAAAACGAATTGTCTAAATCAATAGGATATTTTTCTAAATTTTCCAATATTGAAATATTAAATTCTTCTTTTAATAGTTTTTTTATTTTTATTAAATAGTAAAAATATTTTTGAATAAGTCTTTCTGCATACTCACCATATATCGACTGATGCCCTACCGATGAGTTCAAACAACTTAAAAATTCACTCAAAAAATTATATTGATAGTTAGATTTGCAAAAGTTATCAGCCTGTTCTTCTTCTTTATACCTTGTATCAAATTTTTTTGGATTTTTTGTTTCACGAATGAAGCACTGAATATTTTGAGTAAAATGGCGTAATGATACTATAATTTCTTCAGCTATATCTTTTCTCTCCTTATTTTCTATATTAACTAAAAATGAAAATATATGGTTATCTTCTTTTTTTATATTATAAAGCCAATAATCTTTATCATGATGTTCAAACATTAATTCCTTCTCCTTATAATTTTATAATTTTTTTATTTGAATGCGTATTTAATTTATATATAAACTCTAAATAAAATATAATTTTAAAATATCATTAGCTAATAACATTATTTTTACAACTATTCAACAAAATTTGCACAAATTTCTTTAAGCAATTCTATAGATTTTTCTAGTTCATCGTCTGTAAAGATATTGCCGTTATCAGGATGGTCAATCGCATTTCTTATATATGTTGGTAAGGTTTTATAATGAACATTCCTATAACTACTATCTTTTGAATGAATTTCATCTTTATAGAAATCAGATTGCAATATTACATCATCAGTATTTTTTACAGAAGTAACATCTTTCAATTTCTGTAAATAAGCATATAACTGATTATGATAATCTTTAGAAGCAATATGAAAAGCTTCATAATTTACCTCTGCACTTGTTATTGTAGGTAAAATAAATGGTCCAGTTATTTTTTGGCTATTAATTTTACCATTTATATCACTTAGAAGAATAACAAGTGTATTTTCTTTATCATTTAAAGCAGCTTCAACAACGAATTCTGAATGAGTAGCAAAAATAATTTGTGTTGTTTGATTTCCATTAATAGTAACTAAATTTTCATAATATTTCATTATATTCTTTTCCCATCTAGGATGCATGCCTATTTCTGGTTCATCAACCAAAACAACACCACCTTCTAATTTTTTTAAATTTTTTAAAATAGATGCACCTCGCATAACAATTTGCTTTTCTCCTGTACTCAAGTTTACCATCTCAAATTTTTTTCCATTTTTTTCAAAAATAATTTTCTTTTCTCTGCAATCAATTTTTACAAGTTTAAGCTTTTCAAAAAAGTTATTAAAAGCATTTGTAAATCTATATACTCTACTTTCTTTTTGAAATGTCATATATTTCAATTCAGAAACATGAGATTTACTTTCAGCAATATCCATTAAATCTAACGAATCATTATTTTTAATATTAAGAAGAAGATATTTTATATTTTTTTCATTGCAATTTTCTTCATATGTCTTTTCATCAATATCGGATGCATTTTTGTAATTACCATCGTCAAATTCGTTGTCTCTAGAGAATTCAGTTTGCGAACTAGAATAACAAAAACCTATAGAATAAAGTTGCTTACTAACTTTTTCACCATTTTGTTTTACACATTCAATTGTTGAATTTTCTAATTTTCCACCTGCAAAATGATTTGAAATCAATCTCAAAATTGTAGATTTCCCACACCCATTTTCACCTATTAGTACTATATTTTTATATGGAATTCCATCCTCTTTACAAAAATCTAATAACAAATCTCCAAGAATTGGATGATTTTGACAAGCAAACTTAGATATCATTTTTGATTTCTCCCTTAGTAATTAAAATTAAATTTTTAATTTATATTTTTATTATAACATGAA
>CAJKZK010000054.1 GCA_905204225.1 uncultured Bacillota bacterium | reverse complement strand
AATCTATTAGAAAAGCAAAAATTGCTTAATTATAATGACTTTAATAAATAAACCAAAAAGTAAAAATCAAAAATATTATAAGATATGAATTATTGTATAAAAATAAATTCTTAATACTTTAAAATTTTATAAAAATAAAATAACATATCTTTAAGAGGTTTAATAATGAATATTACAGTATATTTAGGTGCTAATAAAGGTAATGATGATAAATTATCTAAAGCTGTTATAGAATTAGGTGAATGGATTGGCAAAAATAATAATACTTTAATTTATGGTGGCTCTAAAACAGGTTTAATGGGTGAATTAGCACAAAGTGTTTTATCTAATAATGGTGAAGTTATTGGAGTAGAAGTTGAATTATTTGTTAAAGATAAATTAGAATTTGAAGGATTAACTAAGTTATATATTACTAAAGATATGTCTACTAGAAAAAATAAAATGATTGAATTAGGTGATGTTTTTGTTGCTTTTCCAGGTGGAACAGGAACTTTAGAAGAAATAAGTGAAATTATGTCTAAAGTTTCATTAAGACAAATTAATTCACCGTGCATTTTATACAATTTAGATGGTTATTATGATGGCCTTAAAATTTTATTAAATAAAATGTTAGAAAAAGATTTATCTTCTTATGAAAAAATAAAAAATATATATTTTGCTAACAATTTAGAGGACATAAAAAAGATAATCATGAATTAGTATTTTATGATATGATTTAATTATAAAAAAACGGAGGAAATTTATGGCTGAGATTAAATGCCCAAATTGTGGTAAAATTTTTAAAATTGATGATGCTGATTATGCTTCTATTGTTTCTCAAATTAAAAATGAAGAAATGGAAAAAGAAATTAATTTTAGAGTAAAAGAAAAAGAAGAAAATATTAATAAAGCTAATCAATTGTTAATTAAAGAAAATGATGATAAGAATCAGTCAATGATTGATAAACTTAATTTAGAAATTGAAAAATTAAAACAATATCAAGCACAAGCTGAAAAAGAAAAACAAAATGAAATTTCTTTAGCGGTTTCTAAAGAAAAAGAAAATAGTATTCAAACAAAAGATGATTTAAATAAAAAAATAAAAGAATTAGAAATAGAGAATTCATCTTTAAAAAATGAAAATGAAAAAATGTCTTTAGAGCAAAAAAATGTTTTATCTAATTTAGAAAATCAAAAAAATAGTGAGATTCAAGATTTAAAAAATAAAGTTGAAAATTTAAATAAAGAAAAACAATATGAAATTAAAAACGCTATTAGTGATAAAGAAAAAGAAATATTAGAATTAAAATCTTCTTTAAAAATTAAAGATCAAGAAAAAGAATTACAAAATAAAACTACTGAAGAAAAATATCAAATAATCTTAAAACAAAAAGAACAAGAAATAGAATTTTATAAAGATTTAAAAACTAAAATGTCTACTAAATTAATAGGTGAAACTCTTGAACAACATTGTTTTAATGAATTTAATAAAATTAGAATGCAAGCATACCCATTTGCAAAATTTGATAAAGACAATGAAGTATCAAAAGAAAGTGGTTCAAAAGGCGATTTTATTTTTAGAGATTATGATGAAACACAAACAAATGAAATTGTTTCTATTATGTTTGAAATGAAAAATGAAATGGATACAACTGCAACTAAACATAAAAATAGTGATTTTTTTAAAGAACTTGATAAAGATAGAAAAGAGAAAAAATGCGAATATGCAGTTCTTGTATCAATGTTAGAGCCTGATAATGAATTTTATAATGCAGGTATTGTAGATGTTTCTTACGAATACGAAAAAATGTTTGTAGTTAGACCTCAATGCTTTTTATCAATTATTGCGTTATTAAGTAGTGCTAATAAAAATGCATTAAGTTATAAAAAAGAATTGATGGCTATTAAAAATCAAGAAGTAGATGTTACTAATTTTGAAAATAAATTACTTGATTTTCAAGAAAAGTTTGGTAAAAATTATGATTTAGCAAGTAAAAAGTTTATTAATGCTATAGAAGAAATTGATAAAACAATTACTCATCTAAATAAAATAAAAGATTCATTAATTTCTGCTGAAAATAATTTAAGATTAGCCAATAATAAAGCTCAAGATTTATCAATAAAAAAATTAACAAAAGATAATCCTACAATGAAAAACAAGTTTGAAGAATTAAAATAGAATATTATAATTACGATTATTATAATTTAGATTATAATCTTTGATAAACTTGCATATTTAACAGTTTATACAAATAATAAAATTTTATTTGTATTTATTTAATTACTATCATATAATTACAAACGTTGTAAATGAGGATTATATATGTATTTTTTACCTACACTTATTGTTGTTTTAATTTCTTTAATATATATGTTTATTGGTTTTTTATTAGGAAAAAGTAAGAAAGTAACAACTGATAATTTAAAAGTATTATCAACAATTTTAATATATGTATGCGGGCCATGCATGGTTATTAATTCATTTTTAAATGTTGATTTTGATAAGCAAACTGCATTAAATATGTTATATTTCTTCTTAGTCACTTTTGTTTTACAAATATTATTTGGCTTATTAATGGTCTTTATTTTAAGAAAACATTTAAGTAACAACAAAGTAAGAGTGTTATGTGCATGTTCAATATGTGGTAATGTAGGATTTTTCGGTTTACCATTAATACAAGCATTATATCCAAATGAACCAATAGTAATGGCGTATTCATCAATTTTTGTTATGACAATGAATATAGTTATTTTTACATTTGGAACATATTGTATTACTAATGATAAAAAACATATATCTATTAAAAAAGCTTTATTAAATCCTACAACAATAGCAATGTATATTTCTTTACCATTATTTTTCTTGAAAATTAATTCTAATATGCTTGGAGAATTTTCAATTATATTTTCTTTATTGGCAAAAATGACTACACCAATATGTATGATTATGCTTGGATGTAGATTAGCATACGCAAATTTTAAAAATTTATTTACTAGATCATTTGTTTATATTGCTTGTATTGTAAAATTAATTATTTTCCCTTTAATATCATATTTAATAATATATTTTATACCATTCTTTGATGATGTATTTAAAGCATCAATATTTGTTTTAACAGCTTGCCCATCAGCAGCATTAGTAGCTAGCATAGCAGAACTGTATCAAATAGAAGAAGAAAATGCAGCAAATGTAGTATTATTTTCTACTGTTATATGCGTTATAACATTACCATTATTAATGTTAATTTTGTAAAATAAATTATTAAATTAAAATGTAAATGTGTATTCTTATAAATATAAATGGCAACAAAATAATTAACAATGAATTGTATTGCTATTAGAATGATTTAGCATATATATTAAAAATATGAAGATTATTAGTGATTTTTTTCAAAATTATAAAATTGATTATTGTAAATTAAAAGAATATGGATTTATTGAAACTAATAATAAATATGTTTTTAGCAAACAAATAAATAATTTAATATTTAAGATAAGAATAGAAAATAGAAATATATCATTAGAAATATTTGATAATGATTTTAATGATGAATGTATAAATTATGAAATTGCATCAATTAAAGAAAAATGGTTAGAGATAATAAATGATATTAAAAATAAATGTTTTATTTATACTAAATATGATAATGACCAAGCAATGATAATAGATCAGTATATATTAAAAAAATATAATGTTGGAGCAGAATTTATGTTTGATAAATTTCCAAATTTTGGTGTATATAAAAGCAATAAAAAATGGTTTTGCATTATTATGGATATTGATTATTCTAAGATTGATAAGAACAAGAATGGAATAATATATATTTTAAATATTAAATCGAATAATGTTGATGAATTAATATCTAATAAAAATTTTTATCCTTCATATCACATGAATAAGAAGAATTGGATAACAATAGTTTTAGATAATAATATTGATGTAAATTATATTAAATCATTGATTGATATATCTTATTAATTAGTTAAAAAAAATAATGCAAAAAAAGTATACATTTTGAACATATTTATATTAAATTTTTTATAAAATAGACTTTTTCAAGGGAGTTTTTATTGCAAAAATGGATTTTTTCAAGGGAGTTTAAAATAAACATATAAAAATATAAGATAATAAAAAATTGCGTTTTATACAAATAAAATTAAAATTAAAAAAATAATTTTAATTAAATTATTAGACAAAAATATATTAAAAGAGTAATATAATCGTTATGAAAAAGATTACTAAAGAAGATTTTAAAAAATATATGTTTAAATTATTACAAACATTAATTATTGGTGTTTGTGTTGGTTTAGTAGTAGGCTTATATCAATTAATTGTTACTAATGTTACTACTTTATCAAGATATTTATATGGAAATGAATCTATATTGTTGGTTTGTGTGGTTGTAATTGTAAGTATTGGATTTGCTGTGGCTAATAATTTCATTTTAAAATTTTTTCCTGGAGTAGATGGATCTGGTATTCCTAATATTGAATTAGGTATAAGAGGAAAAAAGAAAATTGAATGGAAATTTGAAATATTATTTATGGCTATAAATTCTTTTATTTCTACTTTTGCTGGTTTCCCTTTAGGTAGTGAAGGACCATCTGTTGTTATGGCTGGTAAAATATCAAAAATGATACAAGATGTATCAAAAAATGAAGATAGTGATCAAACAGCAATGGCTTGTGGAACCGGGTTTGGATGTGCATTTTTATCTCCAATTGCAGGAATATTATATATATTTGAAGAATCATTACATAAATTTAACCCTCAATTATTATTAAGAACTTTAATAATGATGATATCTGCTTATTTTGTATGTGGATTAATAAATCATCATCATTTGTTAAGTTTTAATGTAGTAGAAATGCCAAATTTAAGTGATTATTATGTGTTTTTTATATTAGTGGTTATTAATAGTTTATTAGGTATGGCTTTTGCTAAATCTATTGAATTTGTTAAAAGATTATTTACTAAATATAAAAATAATTTCTTTATAAAAAATAGAGGATATGCATTATTTGCTTTAGTTATTATTTTGAATATTACTTGTTTACCTTTAATGGGTAGTGGAGGAGTATTAATTAATAATATTGGTACTTATAACACTATTTGGATTGTTATATTAATATTTTTATTTAGATTTATAATTACTATTTTATGTGGTAGTGGAAAAGTTACTGGTGGTTTAGTTATACCTATTTTAACTTTAGGGGCAATAAGTGGACAAATAGTATTTTTATGTTGTAATGCTTGGTTTAATTTATCTATGGATTTAGAACTAATAATTGTTTTAGTTTCTATGTGTATGTTTTTCGGAGTAGTAACAAAAACTCCTTTAACTTCTATAGCTTTAATTTATTCAGCAATATTAAATGGTACAGGTGATTATTTACATGGCTTAATAATTTTACCTATTGCCGCGATAACTATCTTTATGGCTTATTTTATTTCTAAAATATGTAAAGTTGATTGTATGTATGAATTATTTATGGAAATCACTTTAAAAGATGATGAAAAAAATAAAATTAATGAAAATAATGATAAAATAGAAAATAATCCTACAAAATAATCATGAAAAAGTGAAAAATAAATTTTATTTTAATTACAAATAGTGTATTATTAAGTAGTTAATAGTAATTTGGAGGACAAAAATGGAAATCGTCTTAGTTATTATATCTGTATGTTTAATTATATTGACTCTTTTACAAGGTGGTAAATCAGATGGTGCATCTGGTGCGATTACTGGTTCAAGTAAAATGAATATTTTTGCTAGATCAAAAGAAAGAGGAAGCGAAGTAATTGTTTCAAGATTAACTTTAGCTATGGGAATTGCTTTCTTCTTTGTTGCTTTGATTGTTAAATATTTTTTCTAAGGGTCGATGAAAGGCCCTTTTATTTTGGGAGAAAATATGTTAGATAAAATATTAAATTATATTAAAGATACTCATCCTACTTATAATCAAATTATAAGTTTTTTTGGTATTGACAATGAAATTATTAATAAAAATTTATTAGAATTAGAAGAACAAGGATTTATTGATAAAATAAAAAATGAATATTATTTAACTAGTCAATTGAATTTAGTTCCTGCTACTATTGTTTCCATTAAAGATAAATTTGCTTTTGGAAATGTTAGTGAAGATGAAGATTGTTATATAGCTATTCAAAATTTAAAAAATGCTTTTTTAGATGATCGTGTTTTATTAAAAAAGATTTCAAATGCTTATGAAAAAGATGAATATGAAGTTATAAAAGTAACTAAAAGAGCTAGAAAAGAATTAGTTGGTGAAGTTAAATTATATGGTTCTAGTAAGATTTTATTGGTGGATAAGATTACTCAACCATCATTTTTGTTTTTATTAAATGAAGGTAAATTTAGTGTTCATAATGGACAAATTGTAAGAGCAAAAATAAAAAAAATTACTTCTCAAAGTGCTGTTTTAGATGTTATTGAAATTATTGGTGATAAAACTGATGTTGGAATGGATGTGGCAAGAATTATTTTATTTAATAACGCTCAAATAAATTTTCCTAGTGAGGTAATTGAAGAAGTAAAAAATATTCCTAGTGAAGTACATCAAGAAGATTTAATTAATCGAGAAGATTATCGAGACCATTTAATTGTTACTATTGATGGAGAAGATGCAAAAGATTTCGATGACGCAGTAGAAGTATGCAAAGTGGATGATATTTATTATGTAGGAGTTCATATTGCAGATGTTTCTTATTATGTAAAAGAAAATTCTAGTATTGATAAAGAAGCATTAAATAGAGCTACTTCTTTATATGTTAGAGATAGAGTAGTGCCAATGTTACCTTTTGAATTGTCAAATGGAATTTGTTCTCTTAATCCTCATGTAGATAGATTAGTAACATCTTGTTTATTTAGTATTGATGAACAAGGACATATTTTAACTACTCATATTTGTAAAGGTATAATTAATTCTAAACATCGTTTAACTTATACTTATGTAAATGAATTTTTGAATAAAACTAGATATGAAAAAAATCAATATAATGATTTAGAAAAAATGCTTATTTCTTTACAAGAAGTTAGTTCTATTATAAGAAAGCAAAGAGAAAAAAATGGTGGATTAGATTTATCTTCAACTGAATTAAACTTTGTTTTAGATCAAGAAGGTACACCTTTAGAAGTAAAAAAAAGAGTGCAAGATGTTGGTGAAAAATTAATTGAAGATTTAATGATTAAAGCTAATGAAGTAGTAGCCTCTACTATTGAAAAAATGGATTTACCAATGGTGTATCGTATTCATGAAAATCCTAAAGCTAAAAAATTAGAAACATTTATGAGAATATCTTTAGCTAAAGGTTACCCTTTAAGTGTTGATCCATTAAAAGTAACGCCTTTAGAAATATCTAAATATTTAAATAATATTGAAGAAAAGGATAAAAAGATTTTATCATCATTATTATTAAGATGTTTAGCAAAAGCAAAATATTCTATTCAAAATAAAAAACATTTTGGTTTAGCAAGTAAATCATATACTCATTTCACTTCTCCTATTAGAAGATATCCAGATTTGATTGTTCATCGTTTAATTAATAAATATATTGTAAATCATAATAAAATATGTTCAGATGAAGAAAAGACTTATTTAGCTACAGAAGCTCAATTATGCTCTACTAGAGAAAGAAGAGCATTAGTAATAGAAAGAACAGTTGAAAGTTTGTTGTCTTGTAAATATATGATGAATTATTTAGGTAATGAATTTGTTAGTACAATTGTTTCCATGTCAAATGCTGGTTTATTTGTTGAAATAGAAAACGGAATACAAGGATTAATACCATTTGAATCTATTTATGGTGATTATTTTATTTTTGATGAAGAAACATATAGAGCTTATGGAGTAAGAAAAGGTAAAGAATTCCATTTGGGTGATGAAGTAAAAGTAATATGTACTAATGTTGATTTACAAAAATATCAAATAACATTTGCTTTATTGAATAAAATGAAAAGTAATAAGAGGGAAAATCATGGAAAAAGAAGGAATAAAAATCATCGCAAATAATAAAAAAGCTAGTTATGAATATTTTTTAAGTGATTTTTTAGAATGTGGAATTGTTTTACAAGGTACAGAAATTAAGTCATTAAGAGTTAATGGTGCTTCTTTAAGTGATTCTTATGTCATTATTAGAAATGGAGAAATGTTTATTTTAGGTATGAATATTGCTCAATATGATAAAGGAAACATTTTTAATCATGAACCTACTAGAACTAGAAAATTATTATTACATAAAGAAGAAATTGAAAAATATAATCGTAAAGTTCAAGAAAAAGGTTTTACTATTATGGCTAGTAAAATTTATTTTAGAAATGGAAAAGCTAAAGTAGAAATAGCGTTAGCTAAAGGTAAAAAATTATATGATAAAAGAGAAGTGGAAAAAAATAAATCTATAAATAGAGAAATTGATTCCCACTTGAAAATGAAAAATCAATACTAAATTATAATAAATAATAATTATTAAGAGGTTATTTATGGCGTATATTGAATTAAAAGATGTATATAAAATTTATCAAATGGGTGAAGTAGAAATAAAAGCTTTAGATGGAGTTTCTTTTTCTATTGATAAAGGCGAACTTGTATGTATTTTAGGGGCTTCTGGAGCAGGTAAAACTACATGTTTAAATTTGCTTGGAGGGATGGATACTGCTACTAGTGGATCATTAAAAGTTGATAATAAAGAAATTACTACTTTAAATAATAAACAATTAATTGAATATAGAAGGCTTGATATAGGCTTTGTTTTTCAGTTTTATAATTTAGTTCAAAATTTAACTGCTTTAGAAAACGTTGAATTAGCTGTTCAATTATGTAAAGACCATTTAGATCCTAAAACAATGTTAGAAAAAGTTGGTTTAGGTGATAGATTAAATAATTTTCCATCTCAATTATCAGGTGGAGAACAACAAAGAGTATCAATAGCTAGAGCGATTGCAAAAAAACCAAAATTATTATTATGTGACGAACCTACTGGTGCACTTGATTATAAAACTGGTAAACAAATATTAAAATTATTAGAAGAAACATGTAGAAAAGAAAATATGACAGTAATTATTATTACTCATAATACATTAATTGCTCCTATGGCTGATAAAATTATTAAATTTAGAAATGGTCAAGTTGAAGATGTTATTATTAATAAAAATCCTACACCAGTTGAGGAAATAGAATGGTAAAAGATAATATTTTAAAAAATGCATTAGTAACAATAAAAAGATTATTCCCTCGCTTCTTATCATTAGTGATAATGAGTTTTTTAGGTGTGTTTACGTTTTGTGGATTACAAGCAACTTCCCCAGATATGATTAAGACATTAGATAATTATTATGATACTTATAATAATTATGATATAAAAATTGCTTCTAATGGTGGTTTAAAAAATACTGACTTAGAATTATTATCAGAAGTAAATGGTACTAAAGATATTGAAGGAAGTTATTCTAATGATTTTTTAATTAAAGTAGAAGAAGCTGAATTTGTTTTAAACATTTCTTCTTTATCTAATAAAATTAATAAAGTTGAATTAATAGATGGAAAAATGCCTACTAAAGATAATGAAATAATTGTAGAAGAAAAATTATTAAAAGAAAAAAATTTAAAAATTAATGATACTTTAAAAATCAATAGTTATTTATTGTTAAATAATGAAGTGACTATTGTTGGAACTTGTAAAAGTAGTTTATATATTAATAACACTAATACATCTCCAGGAAGAGGTAGTACTTTAGTAGGCGCTGGAACAATTAATTATTATTCATTTGCATCTAAAGAATGTTTTTCCTTAAATAAATTGCATGTTTTTACTTCTATATATATAACAGTTGATGGGGCAAAAGAAGAAATTACTTCTTCAAAAAAATATCTATCTTTGGTTGATAATGTAAAAGATAATATAGATAAAGTAAAAGAAAAAAATAATATTTCTTCTACTTGGAATATTATGGATAGAAGTGATACCACAATATATAGTGAATATATTGATGATGCTAATAGTATTGCTAATTTAGCTATTTTATTCCCATCTTTATTTTTTGCTGTAGCTATTTTAGTTAGTTTAGTTTCAATGAATAGAATGGTTGAAGAAGATAGACTAGAAATTGGTACTTTTAAATCTTTAGGTTTTTCTAATTGGTATATATTAAAAAAATATATTATATTTTCTTCTTTAGCAACTTTAATAGGAGGTATATTTGGCTGTGCTTTAGGATTAATAATTATTCCTTATATGATATTTAATATTTATACTATCCTATTTGAAGTTAGTAATTTTTGCCTTTCTTTTAATACTTTAGCGACTTTATTAAGTTTCTTTATTTCATTTATTTGTATATGTGGGACTAGCGTTATAACTGTTTTAAAAGTGGTTAAAGAAAAACCATGTGATCTTATGAGACCTAAAGCTCCTAAAAAAGGTAAAAAAATATTCTTAGAAAAGTTTCCAAATTTATGGAGTAAAATTAGTTTTTCAAATAAGATAACAATTAGAAATTTATTTAGATACAAAAAAAGAGTAATTGTTACTTTATGTGGTATTGCTGGATGTACTGCCTTAATATTATCTGGATTTGGTTTAAGAGATGGAATTTTAGCAACTCCTAATGAGAGTTTTGATAAGATTTTAACTTATGATGCAATGGCTTATATAACTGATAAAAACATAGAAGATAATATATTTAATGATGAAAGAATTATATCTCATACTAAAATGGAATTTTTGACTGTGAAAATTGATGGATTAGATGCTAATTTAGTTATTAGTGATAATATTAATGCATTGCATAATTTTATTAATCTAGAGGATTTAAATTCTAATGAAAGTTTATCTTTAGAAGAAAACAAAGTGGTTGTTACTGATAAAATGTTTCAATTAAATAATTATAATATAGGTCAAACAATTAATTTCTTTGATTTAAATAATAAAGAATATTCTTATGAAATATCTGGAGTATGTAAAAATTATTTTAAACATTATATATTTATAAATACTGCAACATTTATTAATAATGGTGGAGAATTTAATCCTAATATGGTTGTTTTAAAAACTAAAGAATTGTCTAAAGAAGAACAAGATGATTTAGCTAAAAAATTATTGTCTACAAAAAAAGTAATTAATGTAACATATAAATCTCAAGCTAAAGACAGTGCAAGTAATATGTTAAAATCATTAAATAGTGTAGTTATTATATTAATTTTATTAGCATCTATGCTTTCTTTTATTGTGCTATATAATTTATCTAATATTAATATTCAAGAAAGAAAAAGAGAAATTGCTACATTAAAAGTATTAGGTTTTTATAATAAAGAAGTAGATAATTATATTACAAAAGAAAACATTATTATTACTATATTTGGTATTATTATTGGATTAGTATCTGGTTATTTTTTGGCTATGATTACTATATCAACTATAGAAATAGAAGCTGCTAGATTTATTAGAACTATTGAACCAATTAGTTATTTATATGCTTCTATATTAACTATTATTTTTACAATTATAGTGAATATTGTTGCACATTTTAATCTAAAACGAATAAACATGGTTGAAAGTTTAAAAAGCGTCGAGTAACAACTTTTTATGTATTTTAAAAGATTGATTAATAAAATTAGATAAAGTATACTTTAAATAAGGAAAAAAATATGAAAAGGTTAATTGGTTTAATTATTATATTCTTAACTAGTTTTGCACTTCTATTTACTTTTGAAATAGATTCTTTTAAAAACCAAATAATTAACTTTATACCTTTTTTTGAAAATATATATTCAAATATTGATAATATTTTAGGGTATTTTAAAAATTTCTTTCCTAATAATTTTTTAAATTCTATAC
>CAJKZK010000053.1 GCA_905204225.1 uncultured Bacillota bacterium | reverse complement strand
TGTGCTCTTCCGATCTCATTTATTAATAATAAAATTAATTATTTAAATCCATTAGAATTATTAAATAGTGGTTATACATTATCATTTAATCAAAATAATCAACAAATTATTTCTATTAAAGAAATAAATATTAATGATACAATTAAAGTAAGATTTAAAGATGGCGAAATAGAAGCAAAAGTGGAGGACATAAAAAATGACATTTGAAGATAAAATTAAACGTTTAGAAGAAATATCAACAATTTTAGAAAATGATAATTTACCTTTACAAGATGCTTGTAAAATATATCAAGAAGCAAAAGTTTTAGAAAAAGAACTTAATGATGAACTTAATGAAACAATGAAGAAACTTGCTTTTATTGTAGAAGATGGTCAAATCAAAGAAATTGATATCAATGAACTAAAAAAAGATATTTAGTTTAATACTAGTATTTAATTAGTAGATTACTAGTATATATTAAGTTATAAAAAATCTTGTAATTTTTATTTAAGAAAGATAAAATAAAGGTATGATTGAACAATTAATTATTAAAAATTTTGCAATTATAGAAGATTTAGAAGTTTCTTTTGAAAATGGATTCACTTGTTTATGTGGTGAAACTGGAGCAGGTAAATCTATTATTATTGATGCAATTAATCTTTTATTAGGTGAAAGGTCATCTTTTGATAAAATACGTTATGGTAAACAGAAAGCTTTTATAGAAGGCCTTTTTAGAGTTGATAATGAATTAAAACAAAAACTTAATTGTTTATTAGATGACGATATAGAAGATGATATGTTGGTTTTAACTCGTACATTAGATATTAATAATAAATCTATTTGTAAAATAAATTCACACGTTGTTTCATTGAATGTCTTAAAAAATGTTTCTTCTTTATTAATTGAAATTCATTCTTCACAAAAAGATCAAGCTTATTTACATGAAGAAAATCAATTAAATTTATTAGATAATTTTATTTTTAAACAATATTCAAATACAGAAAAAGATGTATTTAATCAATATAAAAAGACTTATGTAGATTATTTATCTATAAAAAAAGAATATAATTTATTAAAACAAAAACAAAATAATTTAGGGGAAATAGATTATTTAATTTATCAAAAGAATGAATTAGAAAACGCTAATATTAAAGAAAATGAAATGGAGAATTTAGAAGAAGAAAAAAATTCTTTAGCGTCTTTTTCTCGTCAAAGTGAAAAAATATCAAATTTTTTAAATGAGTATCAAAATATATCATCTTCTTTATATAATGCTAAAAAAAATTTAAGTTATATAAATGAAGAACCTTTTGATCAATATAATGAAAAATTTAATGATTTATATTATCAATTAGAAGATTTAGTTTCACAAATAAATGATGATTTTGAATCTAAAAAAGATTCATTAATAAGATTAGAAGAAATAAATGATAGATTATATTTTCTTCATTCTTTAAGAAAAAAATATGGTTACACAACTAGTGATATTTTATCTAAATTAAAAGAAATAAAACAAAATATTGATGAATTAGAAAATTATGATGATAATTTACTTAAATATGAAAATAAGATTAATGAATTAAAAAATAAATTATTATCTTTAGGTAATGATATAAATGCAATAAGAGAAAAATATTCATTATTATTATCTAAAAATGTTAATAAAGAATTACAGGATTTATATTTAGAAAATGCTGAATTTAAAATTAATATTTTAAAAACGGATAACATTAATGATACGGGCATTGATGAAGTAAAATTCTTATTAAAAGCTAATAAAGGATCAAATTTTGTGTCATTAGAAAAAACTGCTTCTTTAGGTGAAACTAGTAGATTAAATCTAGCTTTACGTATAGTTTTTAATTCTTTATATAAAATTCCTACAATTATATTTGATGAAATCGATATAGGATTATCTGGTAGGGTAGGGTTATCAGTTAGTAAAAAAATGAAAGAAATATCATTATTAAGCCAAGTAATTACAATTTCTCATTTACCACAAGTTATTGCAAATGCTGATCATTTGTATTTAGTAAGTAAAGATGTAGTAAATAATATTACTTATTCAAATATCAAACAATTAAATGAAAATGAAAAATTGATTGAAGTTAGTAAAATGATGACAGGTAATGATACTGATACATCAAAAAAAGCTGCTCAAGATTTAATAAATTATTTTAAATAGTATGCCTCAATAATTAATGGATTATTCATATTTTTAAAGTAAATAATAGCAAATGAAAGGAGTATTTATGAAAAATTTATTTCTAACATTTGCTATTTTTTTATTCTCATTAACTTCACCAATTAATGTATTTGGTTTGTCTTTAGTACCAGGTGGTGAAAATATTGCTTTTGAAATTTATCCTGATGGGATTATTGTAACTGGTTCATATGATGTTAAAGTAAATAATTATGTATATAATCCTAGTACAAATTCTGATATTTTAAAAGGCGATAAAATTACTTTTATAGGTAATAATAAAGTGACAGATTTAAAATCTTTTACAAATAATTTCTATAAATATAAAAATGATAAAAAATGTCCAATCACTATTAAAAGAAAAAATAATACATATAATAGAGAATTACAATTAATTGATGATAATTCAATTATTAAAACAGGATTATATGTTAAAGAAAGAATACTTGGGATAGGAACAACATCATTTTATGATCCTGTTAATAAAAAATATGGTGCCTTAGCACATGAAGTTTATGATAATGATACATCTTCAATTATCGAAGTAAGAGTAGGAGCAACATACCTAGAAGAAGTAGAAAAAATATCTAAATCAACTAATGGTCATGTAGGAAGCAAAAATTCTAATATTACTTTTGAAGAAAAATTAGGTAATATTACTAATAATACTGAATTTGGTATATTTGGTGAATATAATGAAATACCTTCATCATATCAACCGATTGAAGTAGCTAATTGGGATCAAGTAAGACTAGGAAAAGCTTATATTAGGACTTGTTTAACGGATAATAAAGTAAATGAATATGAAATTGAAATTAATTCTTTAAAGAAGCAATATGAGTGTTCTACTAAAGGAATAGGTTTTACGATAATTGATGATAGATTAATTTCACAAGCTGGTGGGATATATCAAGGAATGTCTGGTTCTCCAATTATACAAGATAATAAACTTGTTGGAGCGGTAACTCATGTAAATGTTGATAATGTAAAAACTGGTTTTGCAGTGTATATGCAATATATGTATCAAATATCTTTAGAGAATTAAGAAACAAAAAGCACTATTATTGTTACCAATTATGGTGCTTTTAATATTTTTTTGCTAAAAAAATAACATTTTTGTCTAAATAAGTTTATAATAAATTTCGGGTATGTACATAGATAAGGGTAAATATGAAGAAAAAAAGCATCTTTGTAGTTGACAGCAACAAAGATTTTGTTGCACAAATGGGAAAATTAATTTCCACCCAAGAAGATATGTACTTAATTGGAACGGCGAATAATGGGAAAGACGCTCTTGTTCAAATAAAAAGCATCAAAAATATTGATGTTATTATTACTGAACTTGTCATGCCAATAATGGATGGGTTTGCATTACTTAATGAATTAAAAAATTATTATTTTAACAAAGAATCAAAACCATATATTATTGTAAATTCAGGGCTATACAATCAAAACATTATTAATATGGTCACATCTCTTGGAGCAAATCAATTTTTATTAAAGCCGTATGAAAGCAATACATTAATTCAAAATATTAAACTTGCTAATGGAAAAGTTAACACTACTTGTAAAGTGACATCTAACTTAGAAAAACAAATTACTGATATTTTGCATGATGTAGGTATTCCTGCTCATATTAAAGGATATTCTTATTTAAGAACAGCAATTAGTTATTCTTATGAAAATGAAGATTATATTGGTAGTATAACAAAAATGTTATATCCAGAAATTGCTAGAAAATATAATACAACAGGATCAAGAGTTGAAAGAGCAATTAGACATGCGATTGAAATAGCTTGGGGAAGAGGAAATATTGATACAATCGATGAAATTTTCGGTTATACAATATCTGCAAGTAAATCTAAACCTACTAATTCGGAATTTATTGCAATGATATCTGATTATCTAAATGTAGAAAATCGTAATAAAATTACTGCAATTTAATTATTAAAGGTGCTAATATAGCATCTTTTTTATTATTTTTTAAATATAAACAATGATATAATAAAAATATGAGAAGGATAATAATGCATATTGACTTAAATCAATTTTTTGCTGCTGCCACTAGATTATTAGAACCTGATTTAAATGGTAAACCATTAATTATAGCAGGGGATACTAGGCGTGGTATTGTTTCAACTGCTTCTTATGAAGCAAGAAAATATGGAATTAAATCTGCAATGCCAACATATATGGCTAAAAAATTATGTCCTAAAGTAATAATTAGAGAAGGGAATTATAAATGGTATCAACAAAAATCAAATGAATTTTTTTCTTATATCAAAGACCATTATTCAACTCATATAGAAATAGCGTCTATTGATGAATGTTATGTTGATATGACAGAATTAATGAAAGATATTAAAGACCCTTATTTATATTTAAAAAATTTACAAGAAGATGTATATAATAACACTCATTTAGAAGCTTCAATTGGATTAGGCCCAACTAAATTTTTAGCTAAAATGGGTTCTGATTATAAAAAGCCAATGGGAATAACTATTATAAGAAAAAAAGATATTAAAAACATATTATATCCTTTACCTATCGAAGATTTTTATGGAATAGGGAAAAAAACTTATCCTAAATTAAAAGAATTAGGAATTAACACTATTGGTGATTTTGCTTTAAATGATTCATATGAAGTTAAAAAGATTATGGGGAAATTTTATTTAATAGCAAAATCATGGATTAATGGAGAAGGGGATGATCATGTTGATGAAAATCCTTTTGATCCTAAATCAATATCTTCTACTAATACTTTTTTATTTGATACAAATGATTATGAAGAAATTTCAAAAATGTTGGAAAATAAAGCAAAAGAAGTTAGTCTTGATGCAAAAAAGAATAATAAAGTAGGAAAAACAATTACTTTAATTTTAAAAGACTCTTCTTTTAAATCAATTACCAGATCAATTACAATTGATAAACCAACAAACTCATTTATAGACATATACACTAATGTTATGACTTTATTTGATAATTACTTCAACAATCAATTAATTCGTTTGGCAGGAGTGGGTTTATCTCAATTAATTGATAAAGAAGAGTTTTATGTACAAATGAATTTATTTAATTTGGAACAAAACCAAAAAGAATGTTCAACTCAATTATTAATTAATAAATTAAATAGAAAAGCAAATAAAGAATTATTTTATCCTGCTTCTAAAATAAAGGAGAAGAAATAATGGATTATTTAGATGCAACTGAACAATTTATAATTCATTGTTTGGCTGAAAAAGGCCTTCAAAAACAAACAATAATTAATTATAATGATGACTTAAAATCATTTTATAAGTTTTTAAATGAAGATAATTTTCAAGTAGAAAATTTAAATTTAGAACATATTAAAAATTATATAATTTTTTTAACAAATGAAGGTAAAAGTATATTAACAATTCTTAGACATGTTTCTACATTAAAATCATTTTATTTATTTTTAATTAATGAAAAGAAAATAAAATGTAATATTGATCAATTAGATTTGCCTAAAAAACCACAACATTTACCAACTGTTTTATCTTTTGAAGAAGTTGAATCATTATTAGAACAACCTGACATGTCTAAACCTAGTGGAATAAGAGATAGAGCTATGTTAGAAGTAATGTACGCTACAGGATTAAGAGTTAGTGAATTATTAACTATTGAAAAGAAAAATCTGTCGATAGAGAAGAAACAAATAAGGATTTTTGGTAAAGGTGCAAAAGAAAGATATGTTCCTATTTCATCATTTGCATTAGAATATTTAATAAAATATATTAATGAAGTAAGAAACGAATCACCTTATAGAAATTCTAAATATATTTTCATTAATAAAGAAGGTAAACCTCTTTCAAGACAAGCTTTTTGGCAAATTATTAAGAATTATGCATTAAAAGCTGGTATAATAGAAAATGTAACACCACATACTCTGCGGCATTGCTTTGCAACTCATTTACTTGAAAATGGAGCAGATCTTCGTTCTGTTCAAGAAATGTTAGGCCATAGTGATATATCTACAACTCAAATATACACTCATGTGTCAAGTAAAAGAATACGTTCAGCGTATGATATGTTTATGAAATAAGGAGAAATATATGAAATTTAAAAGAATATTTATTATTGTTATGGATTCTTTAGGCGTTGGTCAAATGTCTGATGCTTATAAATTTAATGATGAAGGAGCAAATACATTTGTTCATATTTCTAATGTTTGTAAGGGTCTAAATATTCCAACATTAAATAGTTTAGGTTTATACGATATCAATAAAGATATTATAGGAACAAATAAAGTAGAACACCCACATTCTTATGTTACTAGATTAAACGAAGAATCAAATGGTAAAGATACAATGACTGGACATTGGGAAATGATGGGAGTATTAACTACAAAACCTTTTAAAACATTTTACGAACACGGTTTCCCACAAGAATTAATTGATGAATTAGAAGAAAAAACTCATAAAAAATATATTGGTAATATTTCAGTATCAGGAACAAAAATTATTAATGATTTAGGCGAAAGACAACTTAAAACAGGAGAAATTATTTTGTACACCTCGGCTGATTCTGTTTTACAATTAGCAGCTAATGAAGCAATCGTTCCAGTCGATGAATTATATCATTTATGTGAAATTGCTAGAAATATATGTATGAAAGAAGAATATAAAGTTGGTCGAGTTATTGCCAGACCTTTTATAGGTACAGATCCATCTAATTTTAAAAGAACGCCTCGTAGACATGATTATGCATTAAGTCCTTCTTCATATACATATATGCAAACATTAAAAGATCATAATTATGATGTTATATGTGTTGGTAAAATTAATGATATATTTAATGGAGTAGGGGTTAGTGAAACATATAAAACTATATCTAACCATAATGGTATGGAAATTACATGTTCACTTGCTAAAAAAGATTTTACAGGCTTATGTTTTGTTAATTTAGTTGAATTTGATTCAGAATATGGACATAGAAGAAATCCAGTTGGATATGGTCAATGTATTGAAGAATTTGATAAAGATCTAAAACAATTAATAGAATTATTAAATGATGATGATTTATTAATTGTAACGGCTGATCATGGTAATGACCCAACATTTAGAGGATCAGATCACACTAGAGAAAAAGTTCCATTCATAGCATATTCAACATCTTATAAAAATGGTAAATTTATTGATGAAAGAAGTTCATTTGCTGATATGGGTAGAACAATTATAGAAAATTTCAATTTAAAACCTACTAAAGAACAAATTGGCACTACTATTAAAGAATTATTAGATGATTAGTATATAATTAGTATATAATTAGTAGTATATAAGTTTAATTAAACCGGATTAAATATGTGGATAACTCATAAGATTAGAAACATATTCCTATAATTCGGTTTTTTTATATGTTGATAAAATACCTAATTTTAGGCTTTTTATTAATATTACTTTACATAATCTACATTATGCGAAGTTATATATATTTTGTAAATTTATTGTATTTTGATTTAAAATTAGTATTAAAGTAATATAAAATGCTCTATTTATGTCA
Source organism: uncultured Bacillota bacterium (assembly GCA_905204225.1). GTDB lineage: Bacteria > Bacillota_I > Bacilli_A > RFN20 > CAG-449 > CAG-449. The sequence continues at coordinate 4,154 of CAJKZK010000053.1, read as the reverse complement.
AAACAAATAAAAATAAGGGTTTTAACCCTTATTAGTATATTTTACAACATTAATTTTTAATCAATAATTTGTAATAAGATATTAACACAATTTCTACAAGATTTTTTTAGATTTAAATCAAAGTCTTTTGAATTGTTTTCTCTAGTAACAATATCAGATATTGATCTAATAACTATTGCAGGAATTTTTAATTTATTTGCTACTTGTAAAACCGCTCCTGATTCCATTTCCATGGCTAATGGTTTACTCTTCTCTATTGGAAATGAATTAATATTCTTTTTAGTTATAAATGAATCTGTTGATCCAATTAAACCAATATGTAAATTAAAACCATTTGTAATTATTCTTTTATTTAAAAATGAAGTGTCACATACGAATTCAACTGGTGATCCTGGAATTTGTCCTAATTCATAATTAAAACCTGTTACATCAACATCTAAATATTTTACAGTATTAGCTATTACTACATCACAAATATTTAGACATGAGGCAATGCCACCAGAAGTTCCAATATTATATATTTTTTTTATATTATATTCTTTTGATAATTGGCCTAAATAAAACGCTGTATTAACTTTACCAATTTTACCTAAACAAACTAAAAAATTATTATTATTTTTTGTAAAAATATATCTTGTCTCTTCTCCAACTTTAATTGTTTGATATTCAATTTGTTCTAATAAGCAAGATAATTCTTCTTCCATTGCTATAATAATTAAATTAATATCTTTATTCATGATGGGCTCTTTCAATAAGTTGATCTAAACCAACTCTTGTTCTTTCTTCAGCAGTAAATAATTGAACAATGATATCATTTAAATCTATTAAAATCCAACTATCTTTTTCTCCACCTTCAATATGACGAACTCTTTGACCTAATTTTTCTTGTATTTCTTGTATTTCATCCGCGATAGCTTTACCATGTCTACCATTTAAAATAGTTGCTACTACCATATATGAACAAATTGGTGAAGTTGTTGTCAAATCATAAATTTTAATATCTTCTCCTTTTTTTTCATCAATAGCTTTTTTTATTAAATCTAATTTTACTAATTCCATTTCTTTATTCTCCTAAATAATATTTTAAACATTTTTCTGTAAAATAATTTTTATAATTTATTTTATGAATTTTAAAGAATTCAACATTACTCTTAAGTACTTCAATAAATCCATTATTAATATCTTTTTTACATTCATTAATTAATGACGTAGAATCCCATCCTCTTAAAGGATCTAATTTATCCGCTACAAAGACTATTTTCTCTAAGGCTGACATCTTCTCTCTTCCTGTTGAATGATATTCAATACTATTAAGAATATCTTTAGATGTTACATTAAATTTTTCTTGAGCGATAAGTACCCCTATAAATTGATGATAAGCCCATTTTCCAACCAATTTTTTTTCTAAAGGAAAATATTCGTCCATTAACATTTCGCTTCTATTTGGCTCTATTCCTTTAGCTATATCATGTAATAATCCTGCTAAATACGCTACATTTGGATCAATATTATTACATTGAGCTATATCATAACATAATAAAGCAACTGATTTAGAATGTTCTAATCTTTTATTTTGAATATATTTATTTATTTCTACAAAATAATAAAGGTTATTTTTTGCAATATATTCTAAAACATTTCTTGGTGATGATAAAGCATTTAAATTCCTTATTTTTGTTGAAGAAATATCTAATTCTTTATTATTTAATAATGTACAATGATATTTTTTTAAATTATTTTCATTAACAGGATAAGAATATCTTTTAAAAACTACAAAATGAACTATAGAAGATAATTCATCTATTTTATACCATTTATTTAATAATTCTAATTGATCTGTTCCTATTAAATAATAATATTCATTTTCATTAAAATTACCCATCTCCATGATAGTGTCAAATGTGTAAGTTACTTCTCTATTTGAATTATATTCAATTAATGATATTTCAAATTGTTTATAATCTTTTAAAGCTAATTCTAACATTTCTAAACGTTGTTTTGATGTTGATAATGGCTTTTTCCAACGAGGATTCTTAGCTAAAATAAAATAACATTTATCTACATTTAATTCGTTATATGCTTGTAAAGTAAGCTCTAAATGAGCATTATGAATAGGATCAAAAGATCCACCAAATAATAAAATTCTCTTTTTCATCGTGGTAATTGGATTTTAGGTTCTTTTAAATTTTTTCTATAAAGAGTAATAACGCCACCGACAATTTGAATTAATTCAGCATGTAAAGCATTAACTAATTCTTCTGCATATTCATTTTTTTGCTCCATAACTGATTGATTAACACTTATTTTAATTAATTCATGTTTATCTAATGCATGAGAAAGCATATCAACTACAGTATCAGTTATTTCATATTTTCCTATTTGATATTTATGTTCTAAAGTGTTTGATAAACTTTTTAGATATTTAATTTGACTTTTAGTTAGCATAATTATATTTTACATTCACGAATATTTACTTCTACTCCTTTTGGTGTGAATACGTGAACTACTTCTCCTTTTCCTTTTATCTTTATCCATAATAAACCAGCAACAACAATATCGCAATAATTATTTGGTAAAGTTAATTCATGAAGAATTAAATCATCGATTGATGATATATTTCTATCTAGGTATTTAAATTGTTTATTTTTAATCATATTATTAAATGTTTTATTAGAATTCTCTTCTTTACATCTAGTAACTGTCAAATAATTACTTAAATAAATTGTAACATTAGTTTTTTCATTACTTATAAAATCAATCTTACAAATATTTTCAAATAATAATGATTGATGCGGTAATAATTGGTAAACTCTAGGTTTAATTTCTTTATTTGGCATTACATATTTTAATAATTTTTTATCCAAATGAGCATATATAGATGTATCTAGATATACTCCAGGAGTATCATATATAAAACATCCATCACTTAATGGAACTTTAATTACATCTAAAGTAGTGCCAGGATATGGAGATGTTGAGATAAGTTGAGTTGTATTATTTTCATACATTTTTAAAAATGCATTTACTAAACTTGATTTACCAACAGATGTAGCACCAAAAATATATATATTTTTTCTTTTTCTCAAGGTAGTACATCTTTTAATAATATCTTCTAAATTATAATTATTTGCTGATGAAGAAATTAATATATCTAAAGGATTTAAATTATATTCATTTAATCTTTCTTTAACAAAATTAATTAATTTAGTATCTTTTACTGATGAAGGAATAACATCTCTTTTAGAAGCAATTACTAATAATCGCGTATCTTTTAATTGATTAATTAATGATTGAACTATAGAACATTCAAAAGCAAATAGGTCAACAACATATATTATCAATCCTCTTTCTCTTTTAGCTTGTTCAATTATTTTTTTATAATCATTATTATACGTTTGATCTTCTGCATTAATTCCATAATGTTGTAATCTAAAACATCTTTGACAAAGATATTTACTATCATTTTCTAAATATTTTGGAATATATCCTTGTTTATTTGGATCATCATTTTGTAATTCTGCTCCACATCCAAAACAATATAATTTAATAAAATCATTCTTACTCATTATTAATTTTCACCCCTTCTAAATAACCATGTTTTCTTAAATAATTTCTAATTGGTTTATCAATTAAACGATTAAATTTTGTAGTCCATTGGTCTTTTTTAGTTATTGGCTCTGTTAATATAACTTTTATACCTACATTTTTAGCGCACATTACATCAGTTAATAATTGATCACCAACTAATATTACTTCACTTTTTTTAAAATTTAATTTAGTAATAAAATCATTGATTTTTTTTGCAAATGGTTTTCTACATGAAAAAATTCCTTCAACGCCTAGCCTTTCACAATATATGCTTTTTCTTGCTGCTCTATTATTAGAAACAATACATAATTTTATATTAACTTTTTCTAAATCTTCTTTAAGTTTTTTTACCCTTAATGAAGGATTTAATTCATCAAATGCATCAAGAGTGTTATCTAAATCACATAACACACATTTATATCCTCTTTTAACAAAAAATGAAACATCAATATCAAATATATTTTGAGAATAATAATCAGGTCTAAATCTTTTCATATTTTTATTATAACAAAATTTAATTTAAATAAATAGTTATTTTATTTATTACAAATAAATACAATATATTG
>CAJKZK010000052.1 GCA_905204225.1 uncultured Bacillota bacterium | reverse complement strand
TATTTTATTAATTTTAGTTTTAATTCCTGGAATAGGTATTACTAAAGGAGGGTCTTCTTCATGGCTTGGTTTTTCTTTTTTATCATTTCAACCAAGTGAATTATATAAATTAGCTTTAATTATTTTTGTTAGTAATTATTTAAGTAATAATTTTTATGAAAGTAATAAATTTAAAACAATTATTCCTATTATTGTTTCATTAATAATTGGAGGAATATTAATAATGTTGCAACCTGATTTTGGCACTTTAGTAGTTATAGGTGGATCAATTATTATATTGTTATTTTTATCTAAACTAAGTTTAATTTATTTTATCTTTGGAGGAGTATTAGTTGGTTTATTATTAGTCTTAATGATAATAATTGAACCTTATAGAATGCAAAGAATTATTTCTTTTATTGATCCATTTGCAGATCCATTAGGTTCGGGATTTCAAATTATTCAATCAATGTTTGCAATCGGCCCAGGAGGCTTAATTGGTGAAGGTATAAATGCATCGATTCAAAAATATTATTATTTACCAGAACCTCAAACAGATTTTATATTCGCTATTGCTGTAGAAGAATTTGGTTTAATTGGAGGTCTTATTATTATATTAATGTATGTTTTATTATTTTTCTATTTATATAAGATTGCCACTTTTAAAAATGATCAATTTAATTATTTATTATCCATTGGTTTATTATCTTTAATTGTTATTCAAGTAATTATTAATTTAGGAGTTGTAACTGGTTTATTTCCTGTTACAGGTATTACATTACCATTTCTTAGTTATGGAGGTTCTTCATTGATTATGTTGTCATTTTCTGTTGGATTAATAATAGGTTCATAATATGAAAATATTAATTGCTTGTTCATCTTCTGGAGGTCATATTTATCCTGGATTAAGTTTAGGAAAATATTTACTTAAATGTGGAGAAGATGTTTCTTATTTAGGAATTAAAAATCAAATAGAAGAAAAAATAATTAAAACAAATTTAATTTTAGTTGATATTGATAATTCATTTAAAAAAAGTTTAAAAACTCCTTTTAAAACTTTAAAAGGAATAAAAATAATTAATCAAATAATTTTAGAATATGATGTTATTATTGGCTTTGGTGGATTTATTACTTTTTTAGTAAGTAGATGTAATAATATTAATAAAAAATTATTTTATATTCATGAAGCAAATTATGATTTAGGTGATTCTAATAAATTATCTTTAAATAAAGCAAAAACATTATTTACTTCTTATAAAAATGGAGATCAGAAAAAAGCTTATTATGTTGGTAATCCTGTTGTTGATGATTTAAGTATAATTAATAATAAAAAATATATTAGTTTTGTTTTTGGCTCTTTAGGTTCTAAAACTTTATTAGAAAAAACATATAAATATTTATTAAAACAAGATGATAACAATAAATATTTATTAATTACTAGTGATAAATATTTTAATAAATATAATGAATTATTAAAAAATAAAGAAAATGTAAAAGTTATTCCTTATGCTGAAAGAAATTATTTATATTCTAATAGCAAATTAATTTTTTGCCGTGGTGGAGCATCTACTTTAAGTGAAATAATTAATTCAAATATTAATTGTGTATGTATTCCTTCACCATACGTTAAACATAATCATCAATATCATAATGCTTTATATTATTTTAAATATCATTGTTTAACTATGGTGATAGAAAAAGAATATAATGAAGATAAAATTAGAGAATGTATAGCGTATTATCAAACTAAATTTAAAGATATTGAATTAATTAATCAAAAAAAATTTAAAGAAGAAAATGTTTGTTTAAAAATATATTTAAAAATAAAAAATGATTACAATAAAAAACAATTTTGATATTAAAAATATTTCTTTTATTCATGTAGGTGGAATAGTTAAACAATATGTTGAATTAGATGATTATCGTGAATTAAATAATTTTAATAAATTTATATCAATTGGTAATACATCTAAAATATTATTTTGTTTTGATTATTCACCATATATATTTATAAAATATATAAAAAAGAAAATATATTTTTTTAATGATAAGTTTTTTGCTTATTCAGGTATATCATTATTTAAATTAAATGAAGTCTTAATGAAGAAAAATATTACTGGGTTTGAAAAAATATCAACTATTCCAGGTTTATTAGGTGGATCAATAGTTAATAATGCTTCTTTTTTAGATCAATGTATTAGTGATTTGTTAATTAAGATTTTAGTTTATGATAATGGTAAATTATATTTTATTAAGAAAAATGATTTAGAACTAAAATATAGAAGTACAAACTTAATAAGAAATAATTTCTTGATTATTGGTGCTTATTTTTATATTAGACATGATTCAAATGAAAATATTGTTAAAAGATTTAATTTGGCAAAAGAATATAGATTATTACATCAAGAAAATAAACTGTCTTTAGGTTCAACCTTTAAAAATACAAAAAATTACAAAATAGGACAAGTTTTAGATAAATTATCATATAAAGGTTTTTCTTTATCTAAAAATTGTTATGTAAGTTATAAACATGCTAATTTTATAATTATAAAAAAAGATGCAAATTATAAAGAAATTTATTATTTAATTAATTTTCTTAAAAATGTATTGTATAATTATCTACAAGAAGATATTTATTTAGAAATACAGGTGATTTTTAAAGATGGAAGAAGTAACTCAAATTGAAGATTATGATTTTGAAAAATTAGTTAAGAATAAAAATCGTCATACTTTAATTTATTCCTTTATTAGACTAGGAATTGTATTTTTAGTTTGTCTAATTATTGGAATATATTTATTGTCACCACTTTCTTCTGCTTCTTTAATGAAATTAACAGGAAATATTTATTTAAATAATGAAGATATATATTCTATTCTCAATATTAATAATTCAAATAAAACATCTTTATTTACTCTTGATAAAAATAAGTGTGAAGAAACTTTGAATAATTATCCTTTTATAAAAGAAAGTAAAGTCACTTTAACTCCATTTTCTTTTAATGTAGATATTATTGAAAATGCACCAACTGCAAAATATGAAAACACTTATTATTCTTCATGCGGAGAAATAATTGATAATAAATATTTTATTAATGAATCTTTAATTGATTATACAAATAAAACAAAAGATAAAATATCAACATTCATTAATGAACCTAATAATAATAAATATTTACCTGATTTTATGTATATCGTTTGTAATATTAATAAAGAAAAATATTCAATTGAATATTTAGAATCATCTAAAAATGAAAAAACTTTTATTCTTTATTATAAACAAGATGGAAATTCTCCTTATTTTCGTGTAAACTTGTATTATAATGATGAAATTAGTTTATCTACTTATATTAAAAATTTAATTTTTAATGATTCATTATCTTCTCAATTAAAAGGCTTAATTAAAGATAAAGAAAGTGAACAAGTTGAATTTTTAGATAAAATAATTAATTATTATTCATTTGATTTTAAATTTAATAAATCAAATGATGGACAATTAAAATTAAGTATTTCTATTTGAGGTAATTTTATGGAAAAGAATGATTGTTATATTGGCTTAGAACTTGGATCTTCTTCTATTAAATTAGTAGCAGGCTTTGTTTTAAATGATCAAATAAATATTTTAAATACAATTGAAGAAGAATGTTCTGGCATGGAAAATGGTTTGATTGTTGATCAAGATCAAATAATTAAAACTATTAAAAATGTTATCAATAATGCTTCTAAAAGCTTAAATCTTAATATTGATGAAGTTTGTTTATGTTTACCACCTTATTCTTTATTATGTTTAGCTGATATTGGCTCAACTAACACAATAGGTGGAGATGATATTATTAAAAGAATAGATATTTCTAATATTTTAACTGCTATGAAAAAAAGATCTTTAGCAGATAATGATTTAAAAATCGTTGATATCGTTCCTGACGTTTATATGCTTGATAATAATGATAGATACGCTATTGCACCAATTGGAAAAACTAGTAAAGTATTATCTTTACATGCTTCTATTTATGCGATGAGTGAAAAAGTTATTAATCAATTTGTAGGATGTGTTAAAAAGGCAAATGTTAATGTTAAATATGTAGTTATTGCTCCTTATGCAGCAAGTTTATATTTATCAACTAATAAAGTTATTCCTAATTCATATATTCTTGTAGATATTGGTCAATCTTTAACTACTGTTGCTCAAATAAGTCATGAAACAAATGTTATTAATTCAACAATTATAAAATTTGGTGGCCATGATATTACTAAAGCAATTGCAGAAAAATTTAATATATCTTTTGAAGAAGCTGAAAATTTAAAACAAAATTATGGAATAGATCATGATTTAAATTTTAACACTTATATTTTAAATGATATTAAATTAGATGATTTAGCTGATGTTATAACAAAAAAATTAAATGTTTTAATTGAACAAATTGATAAAACTATAAAAGAATTTTGCACTAATAATGAACAATATCCAGTTGTTTTAATAGGTGGAACTGCTAATCTTAATAATATTAAGACTTATATGTCAGATGCTTTAAATCTTGATGTTGTTGATTATCCATTGTTAACTATTGGCGCTAGGAAATTTGAATTAATTAATACATTAGGATTAATTAAATATTGGGCTATTCAACCAGTAATTAATGAAGATGAAGTTGTTACTACAACTGTTAGTAGAGTAAATCAAAAAAATACTAAAGGTTATAAATTTGACGAAGAATTATAAGGAGAAAATTTATGGAAGAATTTAATTTAGATGCTTTTGAATCTTATGCAAAAATCGTTGTTGTCGGCTGTGGTGGTGGAGGAAGCAATGCAGTTAACCAAATGGTTGAAGAACAAATGAGAGGCGTATCATTTTGGGTTTGTAATACAGATGCACAAGCTTTAGCTACAAGTAAAGCTGAACATAGATTAGTCTTAGGTAGAGAAGTAACTAATGGCTTAGGTGCTGGTGGTGATCCTAGTGTTGGCCAAGCTGCTGCTGAATCTTCAATTGATGATTTATATGAAATTTTACAAGGTGCTAACATGGTTTTTATTGCAGCAGGTATGGGTGGAGGAACTGGTACTGGTGCTGCTCCTATTGTTGCCCAAGTTGCTAAAGATTTAGGTGCTTTAACTATTGCTATTGTAACTAGACCATTCTCTTTTGAAGGAGAAAAAAGAAGAAAAAATGCAATTGAAGGCATTAATAAATTAAAAGAAAACGTTGATGCAATTATTATTGTTTCAAATGATAAATTAATGATGATGAATGGAACAAGACCAATTAGTGAAGCTTTTGCTGAATCTGATAGAGTCCTTGCTCAATCTGTAAAAACTATTACCGATTTAATTGTTGTTCCTGGAGTAATTAATCTTGATTTTGCTGATGTAAGAAGCACTTTAAAAGATAAAGGCCTTGCTTTAATTGGATTTGGTACTGGAACTGGTCCTAAAAAAGCAAATGATGCAGCATCTTCAGCTCTTTTATCTCCATTATTAGAAGCATCAATTCATGGGGCACATTCGATTATTGCTAATGTTACATGTGGAAATAATGTTTCTCTTGATGAAGTAAAAGAAGCAATTGATTATGTTACTTCTGCAGCAGGTAATAATCCAAATATTATCTTTGGTGTTCAAGCAAATCCTGAATTAAATGATCAAATGTTAATTTCTATTGTAGCAACAGAATTTGATAATGATTTTGATCCATTTAGTGAAAATGCTACTCCTGTTGTTACTCCTGTTTCTCCAATTAAAGAAGAACAAATTGAAGAAGATGAAGGTGAAGAAGAATCTATTCTTCCTTCATTCTTAAATGGAAATGATTAAATATAATTAAAATGCGACATGATTCGCATTTTTTATTTGTTTAAATTTATATAGGTGAAAAAATGAATGTCTATATAGATTTAAGCATACTTAATTATTTTTTAAATAGTATTATTTCTTTATTCTTAATTAAAAATTTATCTTTAAAAGTTATTAAATTTTATTATTTTATAATATTAAGCATTATAAATTGTTTTCAAATATTATTTATTTATCAAAATATTTATATTTGTTATTCTTTATATTTAATATTAAATTTGTTGATTTTTATTAAATTGTTTAAAAAAGAATGTATTTTATATCTAATATTATATTTATTATTTTCTTATATTAGTCAATTTTTGATTATGATTTGCTTTAATGGTTTAATATATTATAAAGGAATATTTGTTATTAATAATAGTGGTCAAGTTCTTAGTTTATTATCTTATCCAATAATTTTAATAATTATATTTATTATTTCCATTTTTGTAGATAAATTATATCGTTTTAGAAATTATAAAGAAAAAGTGTTTTTGATAATAAATGATAAGAAATATGTTTTTAATGGATACATGGATTCAGGTAATACTTTAATGTATAATAATACTCCTGTAATTTTTATAAATAAAAAATTTATTTTTGATTATGATGAAGAAATATTAGTTAACACATTAACGGGTAATAATTTTGTTAAAGGAAAAAAATGTCTAATTTCTATAAATGGAAAGATTTCATATAATTATGCTTATTTATGTGCAAGCAATGAAAGTGATTTTAATGGTTGTGAATGTTTATTAAATATTTATTTAACATGATAATTCGACAAATTATTTATATTATTTTTTGTATTTTATTAATGAGGTAAATTTATGAAAAATATATTTAAATTAATTAGAAGTTTGTTTTTAAAAAATAATGTTCATTATATTAATGGATCAGAAAATTTAGCTCCTCCATTAAGTAAAGAAGATGAAGAATATTATATTGATTTGTATCAAAAAGGAGATATAAGAGGACGAAATAAATTAATAGAACATAATTTAAGATTAGTTGTGTATGTTGCTAAAAGATATGAAACAAATTTAACTAATTTAGAAGATTTGATTTCTATTGGAACAATTGGATTAGTAAAAGCTATTAATACATTTAAATTAGAAAAAAATATTAAATTAGCAACTTATGCTTCTAGATGTATTGAAAATGAAATTTTAATGTATTTAAGAAAAAAATCAAAAATGAAAGGTGAGGTTAGTTTAGATGAACCTTTAAAATGTGATTATGATGGTAATGAATTGCTATTAGTGGATATATTATCTCAATCAGAAAATGAAGTTCTTGATAATTTATTTATTAAAGAAAAATATTCTAAATTACATGCTGCAATTGATGAATTAAAACCAAGAGAAAAAGAAATTTTATCTTTAAGATTTGGCTTAAATGGTTATGAAGAATTGACTCAAAAAGAAACTGCAGAAAAACTTGGAATATCACAATCATATATATCTAGATTAGAAAAAAGAATCATAAAAAAATTAAAAAATAATTTAAAAGAAAATCTTAAAGTTTAAAAATAAATATTTTAGTCCAAAATAAACTCGGGTGATATATATGGCTAAATATAAAGTGGAAATCTCGGGTTTAAATACTAATTTATTGAATTCTTTACCAAATCAAAAAACAATTGATTTAATAAAAAAATATAAAATAAATAATTCTAAAAGAATAAAAAATGAAATAATACAAGGCAATTTTAAATTAGTTTTATCTGTAGTTAATAAATTTCAAAAAAGAACAGATGATTTAGATGATTTATTTCAAATAGGAGTTATTGGCTTAATAAAAGCAATAGATAATTTTTCTCTTGAACATGAAGTAAGATTCTCTACTTATGCTGTACCAATGATAGAAGGAGAAATAAGAAGATATCTTAGAGATAATTCTTTATTAAGAGTTTCTAGACAAATTAAAGATTTATCTTATCAAGTATTAAAAGAAAAAGAAATTAATGTTAATGAATATGGGCATATTCCTTCTGTTGAAGAACTAGCAAATAAATTTAATGTTGAACAAAAAAAGATTATTGAAGCACTGGATGCTAATATGCCAATTTCAAGTTTAACAGAAACGTTACATGGTGATGATGAAGACTTATCATTAATAGAAATTGTACCAGATATAGATAATTCAAATGAAAAAACATTAACTAAAATATCTTTATATCAAGGTTTAGATAAATTACCTAAATTGGAAAAAGAAATTATTATAAAAAGATATTATGAAGATAAATCACAAGTAGAAATTGCAAAAATGTATGATATTTCACAAGCTCAAGTATCTCGACTTGAAAAAAATGCGATAAATTTTTTAAGGAAATTTGTATGAAAAATATAATTATAAAAAATAATGATAATCCACCAAAAGTTGTAATTATAAATAAAATTGATGATATAGATGTTGCTCTTGAACAACTAAAAGAAAATATGTCAATTATTGTTAATGCTTCTAACATTACTAAAAGAGAAGGTTTAAGAATGATAGATTTTTTATCTGGATATTGTTATGCATGTAATGGAAGTTATGAAAAAATTGATGAAATGATTTATAAATTTAATATAAAAAATTAATTACTTGATAATCAACAAAATGTTTATATCATATTGTTAAAATATATATTTATAATATTAAATATAATATTTCAACAAAATGTGTAGTAAATACAACACTTTGTTGATTTTATTTTTAATCTAATTTGTTTATACTTTAATTGTTACTAAGAAAGAGGGATTTCAAATGATTGGCGAAAATATAAAAAAATTTAGATTAAAGAATGGATTAACACAAAAAGATTTAGCAGATAAATTATTTGTAACATCACAAGCTATATCTCGCTGGGAAAAAGAAGATGTTGAGCCATCGATTACAACTATTACTCAAATGGCAAAGATTTTTAATATCTCTGTTGATGAACTTGTTGGTAATAAAAATAAAATTGAGAAAATTGAAGAAAATAATATTACTCAAAAACAAGTTTTAGCTGTATGTGAATCATGTAAGCAACCAATATATGATAGTAAAGATTTAATTATAAAAAAAACTGGAAGGAATCGAGTTGTTCATTATTTATGTAAGAGTTGCGATGAAAAAGAAAAAGAACAAATTAGACTAGAAAAGATAAATTGTGCAAAAAAAAATAGAATTAAGTCTTTTATTATAGGAGGAATATTATTAGTTTTTTGTATTCTTGTAGTTGTTTTATCTATTATAAATAAAGATCCAAAGTTATGTGAATCAATTTTGATTTTAATAATGATTTTTACTTTAACATCATGTTGCCTTTTTGATAATAATTTTGTTGGTGAATTGTTTTTAAAAATTTGTAGATTTGGTTTTGTTAAAATGCCAGGAGTAATTTTTTCATTTAGTCTTGATGGCTTTATATTTTTAATTGTTGCTAAAATAATTTTATTTTTAATTGGAATATTAATTGCGATTTTTATGTTTTTTATTGCTTTTGTTGTTGCTGGAGTACTATCATTATTTATGTATCCATATGCATTAATTAAAAATATTAAAAAACCAGATTTTGAATATTAGGATAAGAAGGGAAAATATGAATAAAAAATTTTTATTATTAAGCACATTATGTTTGTTGTGCGGTTGTGGTGTTAATAATCAAACATCAGTGAGTAATAATAGTAGTAAAAGTTCTTCTATTGTTACTTCATCTTTTTCAACTATTGAAAAAAAGAACTTTAAAAACATTATAATGAATGATTCAATTGTTACTTATGATGGTAATAGTCATACTATTGAACCATTAAATGTTCCTAAAGAAGCAAAAATTAAACATTTGAACGGACCATTTGTTGATGCGGGTGAATATCTAATAAATGTTTTAATCACTCAAGAGGGATATAATGATTTAAATTTGCAATCAAAATTAACTATAAATAAAAGTGATTTATTAGGTGTTTCATTAAATGATACAACAATTGTATATGATGGATTGAATCATATAAATGATAAATTTATTGTAGGTAATATTCCAGAAGATAGTAAAGTTGTTTGTTTATTTAAAAAAGATAATGTAATTGTAAATGAAGTAATTGATGTTGGTGAATATAGTTTAGAAGTAACCATTGTTACTAAAAATTTTAATGAATTAAAACTAAATTGTAATATTAAAATTGTTTCTAACGAAGAAAATAATTTTATTTTTAAATATGATAATAAAATTTTCTTTAATAATTCTTTAGATAAAAGAAGATTATATTCTTATGATGGCTCGGTAAAAAAAGTAAATGGTGATATTGTTAAAGGCATTACTAGTTATGATAATGATATAGCTTATATTTCTTCTGGTTTTATTTCTTCTTCAATTGTAAAATTTGAAAAAGAAGAAAATAATTATAAAACAACTGTTCTATCATCTTCATCAGCTAATTATATAACTTCTTATGGAAAAAATATTTATTATTCAGTTAATGGTCTTACTCAAGAACAAAGCGGTATTTACAAATTATCTTTTGAAGGTGAAGAACCATTAACAACAAAAATTTTTACTGGAAAAAATAAATTTTTAACTATTGCAAATAATTATTTATATTTTTCTAATGGTAAAAATGATTACAAATTGAGTAGAATATCTTTATCTAATAATATTAGCAATGCTGAATTGTATGTTGATAAAAAAATTAATAATTTAATAACTGATGGAAATAATTTATATTTTACAGTAAATGATAAATTAGGTGATTATATTGCAAAAGTCAGTTCTAAAAACAATTCATTATCAAATTGTATTAAATTAACTACAGACGCTGGAAAATATTTAACAGTACATGATGATGAATTATATTATTCTAATGTTGATTTACTAAATTCTTCATTATATGGTAAAGGTATATATAAAATAAAAACAGATGGTTCTTATTCTTCTAGTAAAGGAGTGAAAATAATTGATTCAAAAGAAGATATTATTACATCTCTTAACATAATTGATAATAAAATATATTTTTATCGAACAAATACAAAACATTTATTTGAAATAGATTTATCAACTAAAAAAGAAACTGATCTTTTAGAAGGTTTTGTTGCGTCTGAAGAAAATACTGCCTCAACTGGTGGAATGAATAAAGTTTATCAAAATTATTTATATTATTTAAATATAAAAGATGGTAAAACGTTATATCGCTATGATATAGAAAAGAAAATTAATATTAAATTAACTTCTAATAAAGTAACTGATTTTATGATTTGTAATGATAAATTATATTATAATCAAGTGAGTAAATTTGTTGATAATGATTTATATGTAGTTGATTTAAAAAATAATAATATTCAAATATTATCAAAAGATGATCTTAATGAAATTGTGCAAAATAATAATAAAATTTATGCTATAAAAAATAACGCTTCAGGATTGGCATCAGAAATTGTAGAAATAGATTTAAATAATTTTAATCAAAAAACTATTTATTCTAAAAGTGCAAAAAATTTAAAAATAATTAACAATAAGTTATATTTTATAAATGGTGGTAAAATTTATTATTTAGATTTAATGAAACAAGATAATGTTGTTACTCAATTAGGTACTGTAAAAAATATTGATAAATTTATTATAGAAAATGATGATATATATTATTCATATCGTGGATTATTAACTAAAGAAATTAGGAAATCAAATTTATCATCTTTTGATGAATATAAAGTTGTGGTTTCAAAAAATACAGACCCACTTGATTTTACAATTGATAAAACAAATATCTATTATTATACTCAAGCTGAATCAGCTGGAACTAATTATTTTGGAATTTATAAAATTGATAAAACAAACTTTGGTGATGGAAAACAAATAAAAATTCTTGATAATAGATATTATGCATCATCATTGGCTATCTATAATAAAAATTTATATTTTATTGATTTTTATGGTGTTGGTGGCTTATTTGGTGATAGTCATATATACGAAATTTCAATTGACAATAATGAAAATCAAATTCCTACAAAAATAGATATATTATAAATAATAGAGTTTTTCTCTATTATTTTATTTTTTTATTAGCAAAAAATATTTTGTTTTTTGTTTT
>CAJKZK010000051.1 GCA_905204225.1 uncultured Bacillota bacterium | reverse complement strand
TCTCTTCATATATATAGAGCTTTTAAAACTATGTTTTGGCCCAAAAAATTTTTATTTTTTATAAAATGTTAATTTTTACTATTTTTTTTAAATTTTACTATTATTTTTTATCCCTTCATTATATATACAATTAAGAAAGGCATTTTGGCCAAAATAAAAAGGCAAAAATTGCCTTTTTTGATTCAAATATATTATTTACCATAATAATTAGGTGCTTCTTTAGTTAATTCAACATCATGAGGATGTGATTCTTTTAATCCTGCATTTGTTATTTCAATAAATCTTGCATTTTCTTGCATTTCAGCGATATTATGTGCTCCACAATAGCCCATGCCACTTCTTAAGCCACCCATTAATTGATATATTACATCATTAACTGGTCCTTTATATGGCACTCTTCCTTCAATTCCTTCTGGAACTAATTTTTTCATTTCTGTTTTGTTACTTTGGAAATATCTATCAGCACTTCCTCTTTGCATTGCACTTAATGAGCCCATTCCAACATATACTTTATATTTTCTTCCTTCAAAAATAATTTCTTCTCCTGGAGCTTCTTCACACCCTGCAAATAATCCTCCTAACATAACTGCATCTGCTCCTGCAGCAATTGCTTTAGCTATATCTCCAGATTGTTTAATACCGCCATCAGCAATTACTCCAATTCCTTTTTGTTTACAATATGAAGCAACATCCATAACAGCTGTTAATTGAGGAACTCCAACACCAGCAATAATTCTAGTAGTGCAAATAGAACCAGGTCCAATACCAACTTTTACTGCATTTACTCCAGCTTCAATTAACATTTCAGCAGCTTCTTTAGTAACAATATTTCCGGCAATAATATCTAATGATGGATATTCTTTTCTTATTTCTTTTATAGTATTAATGATATTTTGAGAATGACCATGTGCACTATCAACAACTAAAACATCAATTCCAGCCTCTACAAGAGCTTTTGTTCTTAATAATGTATCTTTACTTACTCCAACTGCTGCTCCTACTAATAAACGTCCTTTTTGGTCTTTAGAAGCATTAGGATAATTAGCAATATTATCAATATCTTTTAAATTAATCATACCTTCTAAAATATTATCATCATTAATAATAGGTAATTTTTCAATTTTATTAGAAATCATTATATTTCTTGCTTCTAATAAATCAATATCTTTTTTACAAGTAACAAGATTTTTATGTGTCATAATGTCTTTAACTAAATCATTATCATTTTCACTATATTTTAAATCTCGATGAGTAATAATACCAATTAGATGATTTTGTTTATCAACTACTGGTAAACCAGAAATATTATATAATTCTACAATTTCTTTTACTTTAGATATTTTATCATCACCTAAAACAGTAAATGGATTAGAAATCATTCCACTTTCTGCTCTTTTTACTTTAGAAACTAAATAAGCTTGTTTTTCGATAGATAAATTCTTATGAATAATACCAATTCCACCTTCTCTAGCTAAGCTAATTGCCATTTTTTCTTCAGTAACAGTATCCATTGCTGCACTTAAAACAGGAATATTTAAAGTAATATTCTTAGTTAGTTTTGTTTTAAGTTTAATTTCATTAGGTACGACATTAGAATAATTTGGTACTAATAAAACATCATCAAAGGTATAACCTTTCTTTAAAATTTTGTTTTCCATGTTCTCTCCTTAATAGTTTTTTATTTTAGATTATACTTGAACAAATTATTAAGTGCAAGAAAAAAATAGAAAAGTTATTTTCCTTTTCTATTATGATTTTCATGATATAATTTCCATTTCTTAATATCTAATTTATATTCTTTTAAATATGGTTCTTCTTGAGGTCCACATTGTGACTCTTCATAAATAATATTTTCATCAGATATTTCATTTAATATTTCTTTTTGTATTTCTAAATAATCTTTATCTACCACACTTATCACCATTATTAGTGTGTTATTATTTATAAAAATTATTCATTAAAGAAATTTAAAGCATCATTATATACTTTTTCATGATCTACTTCATTTAAAATTTCATGACGCATATTATCATAATCAATATTCTTAATGTTTGTAAATCCAGCTTTAATTAAAACTTTTTTGGAATCTAAAGCTCCTTTTTCTCCACCTACACATGGATCATCTTTACCTCTTAAAAGAAGGATTTTCATATCATTATTCACATTTTTATATAGTTTATAATTGTGCATTAAACAAACTAAAGACATCAAGTCTTTTAAAGCAGCAATAGTAAATTGGAATCCACAATAAGGATCTTCAAGATAATTTTTAATATTTTCTTTATGATGAGAAATCCAATCAACATCTGTTTCTGGATTATCAATTGCTTTATTAAAATTACCTACAACTAAATTATCTAGGAATTTTGAATAACCATCTTTTCCTTTAAATAACATAATAATATTTGCTAAAATTTTACCAAAATGAGTTCCTTTTTGATAACATGGATATCCACTTAATATAACTTTATCATATAAAGAAGAATGTTCTTGTAATACTACTCTAGAAATAATTGTACCCATTGAATGAGCAAATAAATATAAAGGCAATGAAGGATATTTATTTTTAATAAATTTAGCTATTTCTACTTGATCATCAATTAACAATTTATAACCTTCTTTATCGTTAAAATGGCCTAATTTATTTGCTTCGTATCCATGGCCTCTCATATCTGCGGCAACAACAATATAACCATTTTCATTTAAAAAAGAAGCAAATTTTTCATATCTTTCTTTATGTTCTTGCATGCCATGTGCTATTTGAATAATCGCTTTAGGTTTTTCACATGTAAATAGGCATAAAGATAAATCATAATCATGTGATTTAATAAATAATCTTTCCATTTTTATATCTCCATAAATCTATTTTATCATGATAATTAATAAATAATAATCTTTATTTTAAAAAGCATTTTTTACTAAAATTTTTTATGATAAGATATTTTTGAGGTAAGCAAAATGAAATATAACGCAATATATGGTCAATCAGGTGGACCAACAAGTGTAATTAATGCTTCTTTATATGGAGTAATTAAAGAGTGTGAAAAGCAAGAAAATATCGATACATTGTTTTTAATGCATAATGGTATTAAAGGATTAATTGATAATGATATTAAAAATATAAAAGATGTATCAAAAAGACAAATATCTTTATTAAAACAAACTCCAAGTGCTATTCTTGGTTCTATTAGATATAAATTAAAACCATTTGAAGATGATGAAACAGATTATTTAAAAATTGTTGAAAATATTAAAAAAAATAATATTAAATACATATTTTTAAATGGTGGCAATGATTCAATGGACACGACAAAAAAATTATCAGATTATTTTAAAAAAATTAAT
Organism: uncultured Bacillota bacterium; assembly: GCA_905204225.1. Lineage (GTDB taxonomy): Bacteria > Bacillota_I > Bacilli_A > RFN20 > CAG-449 > CAG-449. Next base: position 8,611 of record CAJKZK010000051.1, on the reverse strand, counting down.
CTAGATTGTAAAGTGGTAGGTATTCCTAAAACCATTGATAATGATTTAATGCACACACATTTCACCCCTGGTTATCCAAGCAGTGCTAAATTTATCGCTAATTGTATTAAAGATATTTATTATGATAATGATTGTTATCCAAAAGGAAGAATTAATATAGTAGAAATTATGGGTAGGGATACAGGTTGGTTGACCGCTAGTAGCGCTTTAGCCAAAGATTGTAAACCAGATTTAATTTATGTTCCTGAAGTAGCTTTCAATACCGAACAATTCTTATTAGATGTTCAAGAAATATATTCTAAAAAGAAAAGATGTTTAGTAGCAGTTAGTGAAGGAATTAAAGATATAAATAATAATTTTATTTGTACTCAAGGTAAAAATGATGCTTTTGCTCATCACCAATTAGGAGGAGTAGGATTATATTTATCTTCTTTAATTAATGAAAAATTAAATATCTCTACTAGGGCTATTGAATTATCATTATTACAAAGGTCTTTTTCTCAATTATGTTCTAAAGTTGATATTGAATGTGCAATTAAAGCTGGTAGATATGCAGTTAAATTTGCTTTAGAAGGTTTAAGTAATATTATGGTTATTATAATTAATGACAAAAATAATTTTATTTATTCTTATCATTCATTAGACACTATTGCTAATCAAATAAAATATCTTGATCGTTCAATGATTAATGATAAAGGAAATAATATCACTAACGAATTTATTAAATATGGAAATAAATTAATAAATGGTGAAAATAAACTGATTTATAAAAATGGAATATGCTTATTTTCTAACAAAAATAAATTTTAAAAGATGGGTTTTATCCCATCTTTTTAATTATCTTTTGCGTAGAATGCTGGAGATTCACCAGTATATTTTTTAAATTCACTAGAGAAATGTAATTGATTTTTATAACCTACTAATTTACCTACTTCTTTAATTTTATATTTATGAGTTGCTAATAATTTTTTTGCTTGTTCCATTCTTATTTCAGTCAAATAAGCTTTAGGAGTTTTTTGTAAATAAGTAGCAAATATATTAGCTAAATAATTTGAAGTAACACCTACTTTTTTAGCAACATCAGCAATTGTAATTTCCATTTGATAATTTTGATTAATATAATCTTGTGCTAAATCTACATGGCGACGTTGTAAACTTATTCCTCCAGTATTAATTTGATTCTTTTTAGTTAATTCATAAAATAATTCATATAATATTCCTAAACATTTCAAAGATAAATATTCCGCCTCATGATAAGCATGATATATTTTATAAAAATAATAACCTAAATGTGAATCATCATGTAAAAAAACATTTCCTTTAGAAAATGATGAATTTGCTAATAAATCATCAGTAGATGCACCATTAAATTCTAAATATAAAATAGAATAATTACCTTTTGTAAAAGAAAAACGAACATTATTATTTATAAGATAAATATCATTTTCACTTAATTCAACACTCTTTCCATCAACAATGATTTTTTCACTTCCTTGTCTACAATACAAGAAAATATAGTTTTCACTTTTTATTTCTGGACATAAAGAATAATTTTCACCTGTTATTTCTTTAATTGATTTTATGTTTAATTCAACATAAGAATCTGCTAATAATTTTAAACTCATAATAATTCTCCTTTTAAAACATTTTGGATACTAATAACAATAGCAGTAAATGCAAACAATGCTATAACAATACAAGTATATAAATATAATTTGTTTTTAGCTTTATAAGAAGCATATATTCCTACACAAGAAATGATTATAGAAAAAAATGGCAAAATACTAATTATCCCACTTATTAAGCATAATATAAATGCAGCTTTTTCAAAACTAGTTTCTTCACTATATATTTTAGGCTCTTTTATCATTCAAAACCTCCATATACTTTTTAAATAAACTATCCATTGATATTGTAATTAAAATTTCTTTGTTTGTAAATGGTGAACAAAATCTAAGTGAATAAGATTGTAATAATAGTGGTAAATTTTTACCATTTCCATATAATTTGTCACCAATTAATGGATGATTAATATAATTTAGATGAACCCTTATTTGATGCGTCCTTCCAGTCAATAAAGTTATATCAACTAAAGAAATAGATCCATTAACTAAAACTTTAAAATAAGTTTTAGCTTCTTTACCATTTTTGTTAACAATCATTTTTTGAGAATCGTGTCTATTTCTTGCTATTGGTAAATCAATAATGCCTTCTTTTTTAGAAAAACGATTTTCGCATAAAGCATAATATTTTTTCTCAATTTGTCTTTCTAAAATCATATAATTCATACTAGCTTCACTTATTGGATCTTTAGCGTATATTACAAGTCCAGTAGTCTCATAATCCAATCTATTACAAGATCTGATTTTTCTTCTAATATGATGTGATTTATAATATCCTGCTACTAAATTATTTAATGTAATTTTCCCATTTCCATCATCATGCACTAAAATATCTCTTGGTTTATTAACTATTAAATAATAATCATCTTCATAAGCAATTTCTAAATTAGTTTCAATTGGTTGAAGATCTATTTTCTCATTTAATTCTATTTCTAATAAATCATTTAAATTTAAAATATAATTTTCATCAACATTTTTTTGATTGACAAAAAATGCATTTTCATTATTTAATAAATAAATTTTACTTTTACTAAAATGAAATGTTTCCAATAATTCTTTAATACTTAAATTTTGAAATTTATCAATTATTCTTAGTTTAAAACTATTCATTTTCTAAATCTTTACATAAAGCAATTGCTAATGATCCTGGTCCAATATGACATGAAACAGATAAAGATAAATGATCAACATAATAATCTTTAGCATTAGGAATTTCTTTTTTTATTTCTTCTAAAAACATTTTTGCTTCTTCTTCATTATGAGAATGAGCTACTGCAATATGCATTTTTGAATTGTCATTACCAAATCTATTTTGAATATCATTTTTAGCAGCCTCAATCATCATTAATTTTCCAGCTTTCATACCACGGCATTTCTTAAATGCATCAAGTTTTTTTCCTTGAATTTGTAATACTGGTTTAATTCCAAGTAAAGCTCCTAGTGTTGCAGCTGCTGGAGTAATTCTTCCACCTTTTTTTAAATATTTTAAATCTTGAACAGTAATATAAATTGAAGAATTTAAAGCATCATTTTCTAATATATCTTTAATTTCTTTACCACTTTTACCTTCTTTAACCAATTTTAAAGCATCATAAACAGATTGCCTTTGAGTAACTGAAATTCTCATATTATTAACCACATGAACTTTACCAAGATATTCTTTTTCTTGTGAAAATAAAGTAGCAGTATCACAAGACATTGATAATCCAGATGACATTGGAATTTCAACAATTTCATCATATTCTTTTAATAATTTATCCCATAAAGCACATACTTCACCAATACTTGGTTGAGATGTTGAGATGTTTTTACCTTCTATCAACATTTGATAAAATTGATCTTGAGAAAGAGAAATCTCTTCAAAATATGTTTCACCCTCTATAAAAAAAGGCATTGGAATTACAACCACTCCTATTTCTTTAGCTTCTTGTTGAGAAATACCAGAATTAGAATCAGTAACAACAATAATTTTTGACATAAATTTTTCTCCTATTTCCCAAATATTTTACCATAAATAAATGCTAAATTACATTAAATATATTTATTTACTAGATAAAATATAATAAATGATAAACATTTAATAAAAACTAACAAAACTAACAAAACTAACAAAAAATAAAATTTTTATATTTTCTGCTTGATTTTTAAAAAATAATATGTAAAATAGTATTTACCCTCTTCAAAAGAGTGTGTTGTATATTTCGGTAATATGGTCCGAAGTTTCTACGCTTAACCAAAACAAATTAAGCACTACAAAAAAAGAAGAAACTACCAATTATTTTCCTTTGCAAACCCTTATAAATTATATATTGTTTCTTCTAATTATAAAAAAACAGGATTAATAAATTTCATCCTGTTCTTTTTTTATTTTGTAATAAACATTAATATAATCAAATATTTTTTTATCAATAAAAGGAAAAACGTTTTGCTTCATTAATTTTTTTACTCTATTAAATTCATGAATAATAACTTTATCTAAATCATTAGAATAATTATATTTTTCTTTATGATATAAATATTCTTTTTTATCTAATTCTAAAATTGATTTATCAGGAAATAATTTTAAATCTAAATCATAATCGATATATTCCAAAGTATGCCCGTCTTCAATAGTAGGTGATGCAATATTACAATAATAGCAGATATTATCACCTCTAACCATCGCTATAACATTAAACCAATTATGTTTAAAATAAATAGAAACAGCTGGTTCTTTGGTATACCAAATTCTTCCATCACACTCAACCACTCTTGATGCACATGAACCAGTAACAATATAGTCTTCATTTGCATCTATAATCATCATATTATCCCATGTACGATGAAGCGAACCATCATGTTTATATGATTGAGTTCTTATCCATGATCCTATATTTGTCTTATCCATAATTATTTAACCAATTTTTTCATTATATCAACCATTATATCAACATCTTGAGTATATCTTGTTAAATCGTCTTTGTTTACTGGATCAAGAAGTGGTACACTCATGACACTATCAGCATAAGAAAATGCAAAACCAATTTTTTCTTCTGTAATAGAAATAAACATATCTAACAATTGATTATCAATGGAATATTTTTCTAAATCTTCTTTGATTTCATTTAAAATATTACTAACATCAAAATTAGAATAAACAACAAATTTTTCATCTAATATTCCATCAACAACATTAAGATTATCAATGTCAGTTGGTAAATTAAGGCTTTTTCCTTTTAAATAAATAATTGCTCTACCTTCATTAGTTAATGATTTATCAAAAGAAAATAATTTTCCTAAAAATACAATATAATCTTGTTTAGTTCCATCTTCTTTTGTTCCATGAGTTTTGATAATATTATCACCAGCAACAAAAGAAACATCATTAAATTTCCCTTCAATATAATCTCTCCCACCAACATAATAAATATCTTTAAACAATCTTAAATTTTTAAAAGTATCTTCTGGTAATTTTATTTCATAATTAAATTTAACATCTTGAAAATGTTCATCTCTAGTAACATAAGAATCTAAATTAGAAAAATAATCACTAACAACTTTAGTAGATTCAACATTTAATTTTTCTTTAATTTTCTTTTGTGAAACAAATAAACCTACTAGATAAACTACAACTAATGCAATAGCTACTCCAATAAAAGCAGGGTTGTTTCCAAAAACAAACAATAAAACTAAAATAATTGCCATTATAGAAAACATAACAATATTACTTATTCTTCTAATTTTTTTATAACTTGTAGAAAAATTTGTTTGATTATTAACACTTGTTTCATATAATGAATCAAAATTATTAACATCGTTTCTTTCATATAATGTTTTTTCTTCTAAAACGCTTCTTTCAGTTTTAATTTCTTCTTTATTACTAATTTCTTTTTCTTTTAATGATTCTTCATTAACATTGTTATTTTTTTCTTCCATCGTGATTACCTCATTAGGTTAATTATACATTTTATTATGTCCAAATAAAATATATTTAAAAGAAAAACAAGTTCTTTCGAACTTGCATTTCTATTTTGTTAAATCATAATATCCTAATGTAAAAAACATTCCAGTATAATACATATTTAGATAATCGCCTTTAAGAACATTATCAGTTAATGTAATAGGAGTTGGTGCCATTGAAGAATCTAATTTATATAAACCTGTTTTGCCATCAGTATAAGCAAAACTATTATCTTCTGTTGTTCTAAATATAGGCGCACTAGCATTTTTACTATTAACACCATTATATAAAGCACCAAACACTGGATCAGTTTCACCATAATCCATCGTTTTATTATTAATAGTAATAGATCCACTGATTTTTTCATTAGAAATACCAGCATCTCCGCCAGATTTATTTACACAAATTAAATTAAATTGTTTAAATGTACTTGTTCCATCAACTTTATTTCTTGTATATGTTTTACCATAATTATTAAACATTAAATCTAGACCAATTACATTACCAGTTAATGCAGATACATTAAATAAATCAAACCATCCTTCTGTTCCTGCTACCCAGTTTTCTAATTTTGAATTATTGATTATAGATTTTCCAATATGTGCATCTTCTTGATTAGGTTTAACATAATCTTGAATAATAATAGGTCCACCTGTACCCGTCATTTCTGAATTATTAATTTCAACAGTTCCACCCCAGTTATAAATAAAACTATTAAAATTATCATATTCTTTTGAATTATTTATAACATATTTAGATTTATTATATTCAGGGAAATTAGTTATAAACCAGCATCTTGAAATATTATTATTAAAGTTAGTCACCATGTGTCCACTTTTGTGGAAAATAAGACCACCACTTAAAGAAGTTTCATCTTTTCTACTAGCATTACCAATAATGATTAAATCAGAAATATTAAAAATATATTTATTATTATCTTCATTTATATTTTTTGTTTTAAATAATGTTGTATGAGAAATAACTTTATCATTTTCTCCTGCAGTTGGCTTTTTCCCACTTTCTAATTTAACAAGAGGTAAAGAAGAAGCATCTAGCTTAAAATAATTTCCATAGAAAGAAAAAGTTTCATCTTTATCTTGGAAATTACGATGATAAATACCTTCGTATTGATCCTTCAAAGAGCCTAAATATTTTTTATACATTGGACTAGTTTCACTTATTCCAAAATTATCTTTTAAATCTTTAGCTGAATACATAAAATATGAAGGAATATCATCTTTTGTAATTGAAATATTATTTTGTAATACAAGAGATTTTATTTCATTATTATTTAAATTATTTTCAGACATAAAAGCTGTCCAAGCTTCTTTTGTTGTAGTTAAATTATTATTAAAATATCCTAACTCTTTAGCATTATATACATTAAAACCATCAATTACTACTACCTCTAAAGTTTGAGTGAATTTAGAAATTGAATTTTCAGGTGCATCAGTTGGAACAACAGATATTTTAAACGTTTTACCAATAGCATTTTCGTTAAAATTTAAATCACAAGCAGTTTTATCTATAGAATCAAGATATTGATTTATATCTTCAACTTTCTCAAATACATTATTGTTTTTTATTTCTAATGTAATATTAAATGTTGTATCATCTTTAGAAGCAGGTAATTTATTACTATCAACATAAAGAACAATAGGTTTAATGTTAAATACATTATCATCTCCAACATAATATGGATTTGTTCTGTTGACAAATTCTTCTTGTTTATTTGTTTTTTCACCCTTATTATATAAAGAATCTGTTATAGATTTCTTTTGGTTAACTCCAACAATTTGAAGTTCTTTTTGAGAATTAGATGTTGTTGTTTGACTTGATGACGTTGCTTGACTTGACGATGTTGTTTGACTTGATGATGTTTGACTTGATGATGTTTTTCCATCACAACCAATCATTCCAATCAATGACAACAAAAGTGGCACAACTAATAATTTGTTTCTTTTCATTTTTTGTCTCCTTCTAAACTTATCACATATAATAATATCATTTTTTCACATTGCTTTCCATCAGTTGATTTAACATGAACTGTTAAAGCTCCATCTCCACCTGCTAAAAAAGTTAAAATAGCTAAATTGTTATCATCATATTTAGTTAATTGAACATTTTCACTTGATGAGCCTTCAATACTGTAATCAACATGTCCATTAGTAGCGTTATCAGGAATTACATTGCTTTGTATTTCAAGTCGAAGATTTTCTTCAAAAGGAATATAGCAATAATAATCATAATTTACATTCTCGTATTGCACATTTTCCTTAATATCTTTTTCATGATTTTTTATAATGCAATTTATATCTGTAACATATATTACTTCATCATAAACACGCATTTGTAAACCTAAAATACCTACAACTACTATTGATATAATATAAACTAAACTAATTAACAATACAACAGATTTCTTCATTTTTACTTCTACCTTTCATAATAATATGCTTTTATTTTTAATAAAAACATTAATAAAAATGAGCCAAATATAAATAAACTTAATATGAATATTTTTACACTACCAAATAAGAATGAACCGCTTGAAGAATATGATTCATTTAAAAATACATAACTAACAAAAGCAATCGCAAAAGACATAATAAACGCTACTAAAGTAGATTTATTTTCATTAGGATTAGATATTTCATCACCAATAGTCGCATATTGTTCATTTTGAGGATTCATAATGTCTAAAGTTGCACTATAGAAAATATGTCCATATTGAATTAACAAAATTGCTAAAGCTAAAAATATAGATTCAGCAATCCCTATTTTAGTAAAACTTGCAAAAATAGCTACAGAAACAACTATGCTAATAACAGAAAAAATAAGATTAAATAATAATTTAGCAACTAATGCTCCAAGAGGATTAATTGGTTTTGTTTTTTTAATATAACCTGCTCTTCCTTCTTTACTATATAAAGTAGCAATCATACTATTACTTGCAAGTAATGGCAATAATATTAATAAAATATTAAAAGCATAAGTCATAATTTCACCACTTAATTTTGTATTCATTGCAGCAAATAAATTATTTAAT
>CAJKZK010000050.1 GCA_905204225.1 uncultured Bacillota bacterium | reverse complement strand
AGACGTGTGCTCTTCCGATCTTATATTATATATAAAACACCATACATTGATTTAGAAAAATTATAATGATAAAATAATTTAGGTGGTAATCATTTATGGATAAATTTAAAATTGCAAAATTTGTAGATAACAACTTTGAAATTGATGTTAGAACAGATATAGATAATGAAACCGTTTGGCTAACTCAAAAAGAAATGGCTTTATTATTTGAAGTATCAATAGATAATATAAGTTTAAATATAAAAAATATATTGAAAGAAAATGAGTTAGATATTTCAACTACCGAGGAATCCTCGATAGTTCAAATTGAAGGAAAAAGAAGTTATAATTAAGCTTATTATGAATTTTTTAAATAAAGAGAATAATGAAAATAATATAAAAATTGAATAAGTAATAAAAATTATTTTTTTGATAACAACATGATGAAAAAATATTATTTTTTATTTATTTTTTTTAAATAAAGATATAAAATAACTTTGGTGAAAAAATATGTATACTATTGAAGATCAAATAAAAGACACATTAGAAAAAATTAGACCATTTATTCAAAGAGATGGTGGAGATATTGCATTTCATTCATTTGAAAACGGTATTGTTTATGTTGATATGCTTGGTGCATGTGATGGTTGCGCTATGATAGGTGATACCATTGAAGCCGGAGTTGGCATTTTATTAAAAGAAGAAGTACCTGGTGTTATTGATGTAAGGTTAGCATCTAGTAAAAATCAAATGGATGATTTTAGATTTGAAAATAAAGAAGAACAATAAGTTCTTTTTTTCTTAGATTGATTTTTATTTTTGTCTTAATTATTATATATTTATAGGAGTTTTATTTATGAAAAAATTTTTTGCAGAATTTAAGACATTCATTTCACGTGGAAATGTAATGGATATGGCTGTTGGTATGATTATTGGATCTGCATTTACCGCGATTGTTACAGCTTTATCAAATGGTATTTTAAAGCCACTTATCAATTGGATTATAGCTTTATGTAGTGGTGGTAATAAAGATGCATTAGCATCTGCTTATACTATTTTAAGTGCAGCTTACACTATTGATGCAAATGGAAATAAAGTTTTAGATTTAGCTAATTCAATATATATTGATTGGGGTGCATTAATTAGTGCAATCATCAATTTCTTATTAATTGCATTTGTTTTATTTTTAATTGTTAAAACATTTAATAGTATTAAAGAATATAATGATGCTAATATTGCTAAATTGAAAAATAAAAAGAAATTATCAGCTAAAGAACAAGCAGAACTTGATGCTAAATTAAAACAAGAAGAAGAAGCTAAAGCTGAACAAGAAAGATTACTTCAAGAAGAAGCTAATAAAATAGCAGCTAAAGAAGCTCGTGAAGAAAACCAAGAAAAATTACTTCAAGAAATTGTAGATTTATTAAAAGCATCAACTAAATAATTATTCAAGCCAGCTTATCGGTCTAATTTGATAATTATTAACTAAGAATTTATGTAATTTTCTTAATTTAAATTCAAATTGAGTAAGAGTTTTATTATAATACTCTACTCTTTTTTTTATATCTTTTTTCAATTCATAATAATCTTCTAGCATATCAAATATTTGGTTTGGATATAAACATCTTGCTAATAATAATGAAGCATCAAAACTATTTATATGATATTTTTTTAATAAATTAAATAGTTGTTCTAATGATAAAATATTATTTTTATATAATTCTGCTAAATCACGCATTGGAGAATCAATAATTAAATTAAAAGGATTAAATAAATAAAATGAATTTAATTGATCAATTCTTTTATGGCATAATGTAGTATTTTTAATTTCATCACCATAAAACAAACCTATATCAAGTAAATATTGGATAGCGTTTTCTGCTAAACCTAAAGCATATTCGCTTAGGTTATATAATAAAGAAAATTCTTTATCATCTAATGGTAAAGTTGGAATTATTCTTTCTTCAATATTTTGTATTTTATTTAACCATAAATTTCTTAAATGTGAAATTAATAATTTTTTATTAAATTTATTAAAATATAATTGATGCATTTTAAATAAATCATCTATATTAACTTCATTTTCTTTAATTGCTACAAGCACTACTGGACCATATTCACTATTAGAAACATAATGTCCATCTCTAGATAAAATAATATCAGAACCTAAATTATCATAATTTTGATTTATTTCATTTAATAATAATCTTAATGAATGTAATTCTGTATCATTTTTTTCACATATTTCTAATTTAAAAAACCATCCTTTATATTCAAAAGAAGTTGAATATTCTTCATCAGGATAATAACCATATTTATCATAAATAAACGCTCTCATATAGCTACCTCTTCTGAATAATATTGATTTACTTCTTTTAAAAAAGGATAAATAGATGGTATTTCACCTGTAAATATTTTTGTATATATAGGAATTTCTATTTTTGTTAAAACAATATCACTAGATAAAGGTACAGTTATACGACTTGAGTAATCAATTTCTACATTCAAACTAATAAGAGCGTTATTAATACCAAATTCTTCAACATGCGAAACAAGTTGGCCTTTTATATCGCTAATTAAGCTATATTTAACTGGTATTTTAGGTCCAAAAGAACTAAATAAAACATTATCAGAAAATAAATTAAAAGGTATTTCATATATTATACCTTTCCCATATTTATTTTCTAAAAAAGATGATTCACCATTTTCAACTTTTTTTATTTCTTGATGTATTTTATTTACTGAATCTTTTATAAATAAATTTATTTCATTAGTCTTAAATTCATCATTATTAATAAATTCAACATTTGAATATTTTTCTTCTTGCAAAATAGAAACAGAATTTAAACAAATCAAAGAAGCAATCTTATTAGATTGTAAAGAAGCTATATTTAAATAATGATTTTTTAATCTATTACCGAATAAACAAAAAAGAGAAATTGTTGAACAAGTTACTATAATTAAAGTTGTTACAATTCTACATAAAAAAGAGATGTGGATCTTCACATCTCAATTATATGATTTATTTTTTAAATTATTCTTTATAAATATTTTCAAGTTTATTAGTAATGATATATCCATCATGATTATAAACATCTTTTTTATTATATTTATAACTTGTCCCATCTGGTTTAATAAAATATCCACCAGCTTCTTTAACAATTAAATCAATAGGAGCAATATCCCATTCTTTAGTACCTTCTCCTCTTCTATAATGAATTTCTGCTAAGCCTTCTGCAATTTTACATGCTTTAATAGAGGAGCCATTTGCTTCTACATATTTAATTCTATGATCTAATGATGGTAATTCTTTTTCAAAGCTAGAAGAATGAAATCTTGAAGTTAATAAAGTTAACTCATTAGTTTTATCATTTACATGCATTCTTTTTATTTCACCATTAGGATATATATGGTATGCTCCTTGATTAACAATGGCATAATAAATATCACCTTTAGCAGGAATAAATACTACTCCTACTACAATTTCATGTTTATAAGATAAAGCAATATTAGTAGCAAATTCTCCATTTTTTGCCACAAAATCTTTAGTGCCATCAACAGGATCTACAATAAAACAATAATCATTATCTAGTCTAGATAAATCATCATTTGATTCTTCAGTTAATATTGCGTATTTAGGAAAATGTTCTTTTAAAAAATTTCTAATAATTTGATCTGCTTGTTTATCAGCTTGAGTTACTGGAGAATTATCTTCTTTTATTTCTACAGTAAAACCATTATTATATATTTCCATGATTTTTTCTCTAGCTTTTTTTCCAGCTTCTAACATTATTTTTAATTCTAATTCGTACATTATTTATCCTCCATTAATTCATCAATCTTATATATTAAATTCATACATTCGTTTATATTTGATAATCTACATCCAGAAGCATTTAAATGACCTCCGCCATTATATAAAATAGCTACTTGTTGAACATCAAAACTTTTTGATCTCATTTCAACTCTTATTAATCCATCTTCATTTTCAGCAAAACTTACCCATACAGGATATTCTTTCATCAAAGATAAACAATTAACTAAACTAGAAGCATAATTATAGTTAATATTAAGTTTTTTTAATGTTTTTTTATCTAAAATTATATAAGCGATTTTTTTATAAGTTTTAAAATAATAAGAAATATATCCCTTAGCCCTTGTTAATATTTCATTACCTTCATATAAAAAATCATATATTTTTTGATAATCAATATTCGCTAACATAATTTTATCCATTAATAAAAATAAATTTTTACAAGATGATAAATATTGAAATCGATTAGAATCAGTTATAATTCCTAGAAAAATTCTTTCTGCTACATTTTTAGATAAAGTATATCCATTATTAACAATGAATTCTCCAACCATTTGAGAAGCTGAACATGCTTTAATATTAGAAATATTTATTGTTGAAAACTTCTTTTCTTCACTACCTAAATGATGATCAATTTTACATATTTCTTTACACAAATTGATTCTTTTATCTTCAACTCTTTCTAAATCTGAACAATCAACTAAAATTGCTAATGCTTCTTTAAAAACATTATCTTCAACAATATCCATCCTATCAAAATAAGGTATAGCTCTAGTAAATCCACTTCCTAGAATAAAAACATCTTTATGTGGATAAATTTCTTTTATAAAGTTTTTTAAACCAGTTTGAGCCCCATAGCAATCACCATCTGGGGAAATATGCCCAAATATACAAATAGTTTGATATTGTTCAATTTTATTAAGTAAATCTTTTTCTTCCATTTTTTTCACCAAAACAATTATTGCACATTTTATAAAATAAAAAAAGTTCATCATTTAGTTATGTACATTTAACTAACAATGAACTAATAATTTATTTTTTGGAATAATCTTGTTTACGAATCTTTCCATCAACTTTATGGATGGTTATATTTCCATCTTGGTTTTCTGCAAGAGCTTGAGCATATTTAATTGCTTCAGCTTGAGTTTCAAATAATTTGATAACTTTTTGACCTGTAGCAAATTTTACTTGCCATTTTCCATCTTCAGCTCTTTTTGAAACATGATAATTCTTTTTTGTTGATGCCTTTTTTTCTTCTTCAATTGAATCAGCACTAATTGTTTTATTTTTTAATTTTGTAGGCTTTTCAACAGTTTTAGCACTAACCACTTTTTCTTTCATTTTTGTTGGTTTTTCTTCTACTTTTTTAGTAGCCATTTTTTGTTCCTCCTTAAATCTAAACCTCTATTTTAAATTTAAGGCAAAATAACAAAATAAGCAACAAAATACGACATTTTTGTATATTAAAAAGATATAATATTATAGTTTCTTAAGATTATATAAGTAAAATACAGACAATATAAAACAATAAAAACAATGCCATTCCATCTAACAAGTTGTTTTGTTTTAATACATAATAAGAACACAATAATTGTTATAACAACACAAAATATTAAATCAACTAAAACATTTTCTTTTATTTCCATTGGAAGAATGGTAGAAGATAACCCTAAAATAAATAATATATTAAAGATATTTGATCCTAATACATTACCTAAAGCTATATCGTTTTCACCTTTTTTAGCCGCTACAAAAGATGTCACAAGTTCTGGTAAAGATGTACCAATAGCAACAATTGTTAAACCAACTAATGCATCAGACATACCTAATTGCTTAGCAATAAATGAAGAACTATTAACAACCCAATTACCTCCAAAAATAACTCCTGCTAAGCCAATAACAACAAAAATAACACTTTTCCAAACAGGAATTTCCTTTGGTAAATCTTCGCTTTCTTCTTTATTTTTTAACGCTCTAACAATAATAAAAACTAAATAACCTATAAATAAAATTAAAAGAATAATACCTTCAATTCTTGATAAAGTACCTGGACTTATAACATAACAAAATAAACCAAGTAAACCAGTTATTAATATTACAAATGGAAATTCAAAGATCATTGTTTGTTTTGAAACACTTATTTTAATGAATAATAAACTAACTCCCATAACTATTAAAATATTAAAAATATTTGAACCAATAATATTTCCTAAAGAAATATCAGATAACCCCTTAATAGAAGAAGAAATAGAAACACTAGCTTCAGGAGCACTAGTTCCCATAGAAACTAATGTTAAACCAATAACTAATGATGGTATTTTTAATTTTCTTGCAATACTTGCTGAACCATCAACAAAGAAATCTGCTCCTTTAATTAAAAAAACCATACCAATAATTAATAAAAATATATTAAAAAATACTTCTTTCATATTTTAAACTCCTGCACATAAAATATGTTATAACTTTTAGATAATATAGTCAAAAAGAAAAGGCAAATTTATGCCTTATCTATTATATTCTTTTTTATAAACTTCTAATAAATCTTTAAATCTATTATAATGAACAATCTCTCTTTGTCTTAAATACAATAAAACATTAATAACATCTTCATCTGTAGCTAAATCTATTAAATGTTCATAAACACTTCTAGCTTTTTCTTCAGCAGCCATATCTTCAGTTAGATCTACAATAAAATCACCTGTTGCTCCAATACCTGTAGTAGAAAAATCTTGTCCATTACAATCACTAGGGAATATTTCTAAACCATGTGTAGCGTAATTACAACCAAGTCCAGCTTCTTCAAGTTCTTTAACTGAACATCCTTCAGTTAATTTATATACCATCATACAAATCATTTCCACATGGCCTAATTCTTCTGTACCAATATCTGCTAGTAAACATTTTCCTCTTTGATCTGGCATTGTAAAACGTTGATTTAAATATCTAATTGCCGCGCCTAATTCTCCATAAGGGCCACCATATTGAGTTAAAATATATTTAGCCATTTTAGGATCTTTTCTTTTAATATTTATTGGATATGGAGTTAATTTACTATATTTAAACATCGATTTCACCTCTAAAGATATTCTTATTTTCACACATTGGACATTTTAAAGATGATAAATCCACATTTTCTTTTATTTTTTGATATTTCTTTAAAGCATTATTATATTCATTTAAAATAGCATTATCATTTGGATAAATATCTAAATGTAATTTTAAATCATGAAGATAATCTTGCATAGCTATTAAATTTAATATACTATTTTCGCTTTTTATATTTATTTTATATGGTTGATAACCTTTATAGCTTTTGTATTCTTTTTTGAATATATTTCCATATTCAAGTGTTTGATTTGGTGTAAATAAATTACCATTACCACGATATTCATTTAAATATTCTTCTTCAATATTTTGATATGGATAAGGTGGATAAAATAACATTTCTTCGTTCATATAAACCCTCCAATGATAAAATATGCTATAAACAAAAAAATGTTATTAAAAAAGCCTTTAAATTAAGGCTTATAAATTATAATATTTTTTTTGTTCTTTCATCAGATTCATATTCAGATTCACCATTTTCTCGATATAGTCCAGTTATTAATATATTTTTATTAAAAAATATTAAAAAACCCCAAATTCTTTTGATTTTACTCAATGAAACTTTTGGGGTTTAGCATTTCACAATTTAAATATTATTTATTAATTCTATCTTTAGCAGTCTTACTTGCTTTAAATGAAATTGCATCCATAGCAGGAATATTTATAGGTTCTTTAGTGATTGGATTCATACCCACCCTTGCTTTATGTGTTTTTACTTCAAATAAGCCAAAGCCTGCAATTTTTATCGATTCACCATTTTCTAATCCAGCAAGTATTTCTTCAAATACAGTTTCTACTGCGGTAGTAGCGTCTTTTTTTGTAATTCTTGCTTTAGCTGCAACAGCATCAATAATGTTGTCTTTATTCATTACAATATTCTCCTTAATTTACTTGCATACTACCACAAAAAGCGGTTACATGCAATATATAAATTAATACATTGTTTGATTTTGTTAAAATACAAATGCAATTAAATTACTCTTTCCTTTATTTGATATTGTTTTTAACAATTGTTGCATTTTAATCTTTACTGGTTCTGGTAAAGAATGTAGTTTCATTTCAATACCTTGAGAAATAATATCTTCATATTTTCTACCAAATAATTCACATTCTAATATTTTCAATGGATCAACATCGTAAGCTTGTTTTAAATATGACTCAAAATATGTTGCTTGATCTTTAGAACCTAAAATTGGTTCAAAAGTTGTCTCTACATCAACTTTAATAATATGATATGTTGCTGTACTTGCTTTTACTTTAACTCCATATCTTGTACCTGATTTAATTATTTCTGGCGAACTTACTTTACATTCTTTTAATGAAGTAGAAGCAAATCCATATCCCGTAGTATCAGCCATTTTTAAAGCTTCGCCTATTAAATCATAATCTTTTTTTGCTTTAACATATTCAGTTAAAATACTAATTAATTGAGCTTTATCTTCTATTTGACAACCTACTAATTCATTTAAAACTTTTTCATATAAATTATCTATAACATCAATTTGAACTAAGCATATTCCTGTTCCAGTATCTACATTTTTTAAAGAACATTCTTTAACATATTCATTTGTTTTAATTACTTCTGTAATTTCGTTAACATCTCGAACAATTTTCACTTGGTCCATAGCTAATCTTATTGTTTCTTTTAATGATAATTTAATATAATGTTCATCATCTAAAGAATTAACCCAAGTTGGTAAAGATAATTCAATACCTGTCACTGGAAATTGGTACAAAGCTTCTTTTAATATTAATGAAGCTTCTTCTGAAGTCATTGATTTTACATTAATAGGAATAACTGGTACTCCATATTGATTAAATAATTCTTCTTTTCTTAATTTAGCTTTTTCTCCATTAGGCATTGAAGAATTTAAAACAATTACATAAGGTTTATTTAATTCAGACATTTCTTGTAAAACTCTTTTTTCTGCATCTAAATAATCACTTACTGTAAAATCATTAATTGTACCATCACTTAATACCACTATACCTAAAGTAGAATGATCTTTTATTACTTTTTGAGTGCCAATTTTAGCAGCATCATCAAAAGGTATAGGATCATTAAACCATGGTGTTTGGACCATACGCATTTTTCCATCTTCTAAATAACCTGTGCTAGATTCAATAATATAACCCACACAATCAACTAATCTTACATTAACTTTCATCTCATCAAGAGATAAGCTTACTGCATTTGATGGAACAAATTTTGGTTCAACAGTAGTGATTGTTTTACCATCACCAGTTGTAGGCAATTCATCAATTGTTCTTCTTTTTTCATCTTCTTCAACAATATGCTCTAAGACACAAACTTCCATAAAACGTCTAATAAAAGTGGATTTGCCAACACGAACTGGCCCTACCACACCTAAATAGACATCTCCATTGTTTCTCGAGCCTAAATCCTTCAAGTATTTTTCTATTTCCATTTGGCTCCTCCTATTACAATAAATGCTTATGAAAAAAATTATAAAAATATGCTATTTAATTTTATTTTTTGTATTATAATGTTTTTATGAGGAGACGAAGATGAATATATTATTATTTTTAACACCTAAAAAAGATGTAAGTTATTTATATAATGATTATACAATTAGACAAGCAACTGAAAAAATGGAATATCATCGATATACCGCTATTCCAATTATTGATAGAAATGGTAAATATATTGGTACATTAACTGAAGGTGATATTTTATGGTTTATTAAAAATAATAACCATTTTAATTTACAAGAAGCAGAAAATGAAAAGATATTAAATATACCAAGAATTCATGATAATAAAGCTGTTAATGCTTCTAGTGATCTTCAAGATATATTTAATACCGCATTAGAACAAAATTTTATTCCTGTAGTAGATGATAATGATATTTTCATTGGTATTATTACAAGAAAAAATATATTTAATCATTTCAAAAATTTAATCAATAAAAATTAAATTCTAAGGTTTCCCTTAGAATTTTTATTTAGTAATCTTTTTAAATAAAAAGCTAATTCTTTTATATAATAAAATAGTTAAAACAAAAACAATAATGAATCTTAATAAATTAAATGGTAATACTCCTACAAAGATATATAATGGCATGAAATTAGTTTCATTAATACCTGGAATCATTTTGCACATTCCAACAAGTGGAGCCATAGAACCATTAAAATATAATTGTAAATAAAATGGTATTAATATTAACCAATTAGCTAAACATGCTAACGCTGTACCTGCAACCATAGAAGTAGACATACCAACCATTGCACCTTTAAATGTATGTTTTTTTCTATAAATAATTCCTGAAATTATGACTACAACTAAACCAATAATTAAATCAGCAATTTCTCCTACTCCTGCTGTACCAGAAAAAGGTAATTTAATAATAAATCTAATTAAAATAACCATTGCACCAGCATAAGGGCCATACATAAATGAAGTAATTAAAGCAGGTATTTCTGATACTTGTAATTCTAAAAATGATGGGAATATAGGTAAAGGGAACTTTACAAAAATATATAATAAACTAGCTAAAGCCCCTTGAACTCCAATTAAAGCAATCTCTTTAACAGTAAATTTATGTTGAGAATATTTAAAATCAAAACATGATAATAAAATCATACCTAAGCCTAAAATATCAAGCACATAAATTGTTAATGAATAATAATTCATAAAGTAGCAAAAAATTGACGCTACAATCATTAATAAGCCACATATTAATAATGTTAGCTTTTTTCCAAGACTAGAATTTTCCATTTTGTAACCTCCTAAAAATAAAAAAAATCCTTTGTCTCAGGATCTCAAAAAAAAGAATATTTCACTTCTTTATTCCAGCCTTTACTGTCGCCACTAGAATTTCACTAGTTCATACGCTTAATGCGCTCGTGGGGTATAACCACCGAGTAGGAATTTCACCTGACCCTGAAGCAAATATATTATTTAACTATTTAAATATAATGTCAATATTATAGAGAAAATAATTAAAAAACTATGGAATCGATAATTAATAATGTATCCATAGTTTATGTTTTAAATAAATAATTTAATTATCACACAATTAATTCTTGGTACAGGTATTTCATTATATTTATTTCTTAATGAAGATGAATTAGAATGCATTAATTATTTGTAGGTTACATAAAAAAGAAAAGCCTTTTTACATGAATATTTTATCACAGCTTATTTTAAATATTCAGGTGAATATATTTATGCACTAATTTATAAAACACTAGAACAGTTTGATTTATAACTTGCTAGTACAAGAAGAAAATCATTAAAAATTAATTTATATTGCTACTATCTTCACAGGTATAAATAAAGCTACAAAAAAATTAATTTAATGGTAAAATAAAAAACTTCTAAATAGAAGTTTTTTTCTTTTTATATTCAGGAATAATATTTTTCTTTTTAGCTTCTAAGCAAAGGGTTTTAATCTTATTTACTTCTTCATCAGATAAAAGTCTATATTCTCCTCTTTGTACTCCTACACAAGTAATTGGGCCTACTGATTCACGATATAAACTTTTTACTCGATGTCCTACTTCTTCACACATTCTTCTAACTTGACGTTTTCTTCCTTCATGAATAATTATTTTAAAAATAGTTACATCTTGATTTCTTTTACCTAACAAAATTTTAGCAGGAGCAGTTAATCCATCTTCTAAATATACTCCATCATGTAATCTTTTTAATTCTTCATTAGTAACAAATCCATTAACTGTTACAATATAACATTTATCTAAATGACTTGATGGATGAGTTACTAATTGAGCTAATTCTCCATCATTAGTAACAAGTAAACAACCAGCAGTATTAACATCTAATCTTCCACATGGATATAATCTATCACCAACGTCTTTAAAATAATCAATAATAGTAGGTCTTCCTCTATCATCTTTAGTAGTAGTTACTACCCCTAAAGGTTTATTAAAAACATATGTTTTTTTATTGTTTTTCACTTCATTAATGTCTATACCAATAACTTCAATTTTAGAATTAGGATCAATTTTACAACCAAGGGCAGTAATAATTTCTCCATTAACTTTAACTTTACCTTCTAAAATATATTCTTCAGCTTTTCTTCTTGAGCAAAAGCCTCTTTCTGCTACTACTTTTTGTAATCTAACTAATTCTTCCATATTTTTTTCCATTTTTAATATCGAAATTATTATATAATAAATTTAGCTTTATGAAT
>CAJKZK010000049.1 GCA_905204225.1 uncultured Bacillota bacterium | reverse complement strand
ATAAATTTTAATTTTTTTGTAAAATTATATATTTTCTTGTTTTATTATATTTTGAATTTCATCAATGATTTTATTACATATATCTAATGATAAATTAAATTGTTGTGCTAAAGCTAACATATCTTTTTTATTAGGATTACCATTTCCATTAACTGTCATTTCATGTTCTAATTTATTAGGTGTTGATGTCAAATCATAAGCTGGAGATAATTTATATCCTTTTAATTCTTCACTATACAAGAAAGAAAAATTTTTCCCATGATCATCAAGATTTTTATAAAATACATTAAAACACATTCTTCTAAATACTTCATACATATCGTTCTTATCAACACATATATTTTTAGTTACTTGAAATAAATGATAATAATCCAAATTTGGAATTCTATGTGTTGTTTCTAGTAATGCACATAAAGATACCATATGAATCCTTTTATTATCTTTTCTATCAAATCTTTTTGCACCAAAATAACCAGTACAAATTTTAGATTTAAATAAATAATAATCATTAACATTAATTCCACATTTTTTAGCTATCATATTTGCTTTATATTCTTTTTCACCAGCATTTTTAGCATCTAAATAGCATGGAAACTTAACTATCCATTCTTCATTATTAATATTTATATGTACTTTAGGTCTTGCACCTCCACTAGAGCCACCTAAATTAAAAATTTTATCAAGATCATAATTATCATTTTTATTATTTAATATTTTTTCACATTCTTTTGAAATAGCATCTAAATCATATTTTTCATTTATATTTTCAATATTTTTACATGGCTCATAATATAATCCGCCTAATCCACTTCTTGATAAAAATGTCAATTTTTCAAGAGGATTCAATTTATCATAATTTAAACCATTTTTTAATAGCATTCTTCTAAGTAATAATTCTCCCCAGCCATCTGGCAAACTATCTTGAAATACACCATATAAACCATCAAATATTTGTTTTTGATTAATATATATTTTATTTGTTAATGGCAAAGAAAAAGGTGAAATAGAAAAACCTGATTTAATCCATTCTTCATCATATTGAAACGCTATTTTCTTATCTTCCATTTCAATAAGATACCCCACTATTTTATTATTATATTTAACAATAACTTTTTGAATCATAACTTTATATCCTTTAAATTTGTAATTTGTGTATGAATAAATAATTTATTAAAATCTTCTAATGAATTTAATACTTTTGCAATCTGAATTAATGATTTAAGTGATATTTCACCTGTAGTTTCAAATCTTCTAATAGATCCATAACTTACTCCTGATTTAAACGCTAAATCTTTTTGAGTAATTTTTAATTCTTTTCTTCTTGCTATAACTCTATTTACTAAGTTTTTAATAACTTTTTCTTCTGTTAAATAATCTACAAAATCACTTATATCAAATTTATTTTTCATTATATCACCTTATGCTAATATATTAGCATTTTTATATATTATTTACAATTAATTGCTAAAATATTAGCACTTTATAATTTTGATATTTGATTTAAATATTTCATAAGGTAGTCATTATAGTAGTGCTACTTATTAATATGATTTTGGAAATATCTAACGGCTTAAAATATGCATACGATTAGAAAGAAGAAATCCAACAATTAAAACTATTTAAAAAGTTTCTAATGGAATTACTAATTTTAATAGATTTAGAAATAGAATTATGTTCATTATAAATAAAGATTTTTATTTTAATACAAACAAAAAAATAAAAAAAGAGGTGATTCTCTTATTGAAAATCACCCCGTATTGTTATGTATTTTTGACTTCTCTAACTTCACGGAAGCTATTTTAAGTTCACTTTTTAATTTATTAGTTTATTATTATATTATTTTTCTTCTGGTTTAGGTTCTTCTTTTTGACTTTTTTTATTTCTAATAACATTTATAGCAATAATAGACCATAAACCAGCAGTTATTGTATACATACTAATTACTAATACATAATTAATCCATATTTCCCAAGTAGCAAGTGTTCTATATGATTTTGCATTTGGTGCAATTCCATTATATGTTCCAGAATTTACTAATGTATATGAAATATTTTTAATAGCTTTTCTTATTGAATGTAATGAAGTAATTGAAGAACTGTCTTTAAAGATATCTGTCATTGATTGACCTTTAATACCAGAGAAAGCAGTTAAATAGAAATCATTACCACTTCTTACCATTGCATCCATTTCTACTTTAGGACCATAATCAGTAATAACCATACCTTCAAAGCCCCATTCATTTCTTAATACTCCTGTATTTAATGACCAATTTTGAGCACACATTACTGGGCCAATACAGTTGAATCCAGTCATAACTCCGTTACAAGCACGAATAACTTTATAATCATTTTGTTTTGTTTCACTATTATAATAATTTAGTTTTTGACTAGCAGTTTTAGCGCATATTTCAAATGGTTTTAAATATAATTCACGAATTACTTGTTCATTAGCCCATGTCATAACCATATCTTGTCTATTTGATTCTTGTTCGTTTAAAGCAAAATGCTTCATATATGTATAGATACCACCATCTGCTGCACCTGACATGATATTTGCACTTATTATTCCTGACATAACTGGATCTTCAGAAATGTATTCAGCATTTCTACCACCAAATGGTGATCTATGTAAGTTCATTGCTGGAGCATATAGACCTTGAACATTATTACTTAAACCTTCTTGACCCATAGTTTTTCCTCTTTGATAAGCCAAACGAGGATTAAATGTACAAGCTGTTATTGTTTGAGATGAATAATTACACCATCTCCAATCTTTTTTAGAACCAAATGTTGAGAAACCATCTGGCCCATCAAAATCTTCAGTTGATATTTTATTAATTGCATCTAAAGCACCAGTGTTATATGCACCATAACCTAATAATTTACCAATTTGATTTAAATTATCAGTGTTTTTAAATGATATTTGATTGATTAAATCATCCCATGACTTATCATCATAATCGACTCCACGATAACTTGATAAAACTAAACCTTTTTGTTCGATTTTAAATGGTCTAGTATCTCTTACTTTGGAACCTTTTTGATTTCCTAATACTGGGTGTTCTTTAATATCCATTACACTTTGTTTGTATGAATCAAATTCTTCTTTATAGATATCTTTTAAAGTTCTATCAGCTTCTGTAGGTTTAGTAGGATAAGTATTTTTAAAATCTTTTCTTGATAAATTTGTTATTCCATCTTCATTCATATAATCACTACATGATTGGAATAAATTAGTAGCAGCGACAAATTTACCACCATTTTTTACTTCTTTAGTTGGATTACCTTCTTTATCTAATTTTGATTGTCCATCTTTTTCACTTTGTCTAGGGTTAGAATTATCATAGAAGACATCTTTTGAATTGTTAAATGTCCAAGTGGAAAAATCATCATGAGCGTTCTTTCCTAAATGAATTGTATAATCACCTTTTTCTAAGAAATAACATCCTTTAGTTCCATCACCATTATCTCTTTTGTAGAAATATGATGACATTTCATCAATATTGAATTGAAGATTTAATGTTTGACTTTTACCACTTTCAATTGTGTCAGTTTTATCAAATGTTATTAAATTTTTAGCAGATTTTTCAATACCATTTGTTTTATCAAAATTTGTATAAGGTGCTTCATAATATATTTGAACTGCATCTTTGCCAGCTTTAGAACCAGTATTTGTTACTTTTACGCTTAATGTTATTTTGTTACCATTAATTTTTTTATCAACGATTTCTTGATTAAATGTTGTATAACTTAATCCGTGTCCAAATGGGAATGCAACTTCATCTTCATAATTAATAGTGCCTTCTTTATATGCAGTTTCAAACCATCTATATCCAACATAAATACCTTCTTCATATTGAACAAAAGTTCCATCACTAGTTCCATTTAATTGTTTAACATTTTTATATTTCATTTGTGGATTACCATCTATATATGTATCTAATCCATTAAATCCAAAATTAACATTTGCTGGAATTTTAAAGAAGTCTTTTGACCAAGTATCGACTGTTTTACCACTTGGATTAATTTTACCACTTAATATATCTCCAATTACACTTGCACCAGCACTACCTGGATTTGGCATATAAAGTATGGCATCACATAATGCATTTGTTTCATCATTAATTTCAAGAATATTAATTGCAGTACTAATTAAAATAGTTTTTTTACAATTTGCTTTCATGAAACGTAAGGTACTTAATTCTTCGCTTGTTAATTGAAGAGCATGCTTTGATCCACCTACATAACCATCCATTTTTAAATCTGCACCTTCACCACCTTGCCTACTAATAACCATGATTCCAATTGTCCCATTTAAATCTGCTTCATGACCATTATAAGAACTAAATTCTAAATTATTAATAGGATGTCTTGTACCGTTGTTTACAGTTTTAATATCAACTGGTGATGTATTTGGAGCAGCGGCTGACGTTTTTACTTTAGCATTTCTTGTAATATTATCAATGCTTGTATTGATTTTAAAATTCTTTTTTATTGATTCCGCTAAAGATATTGTTTCTAACTTTGCACCATTCCAACTACTTGATCCACCAGTAAAACCTGTACGATAATAATTATATCCAAATGGAGAAATAATTTCATTTTCATCTAACGGTAAACAGTTATCATTTTTTAATAAAACAACGCCTTCTTCAGCAATTTTAGAAGTTAAATTAACACTTTCTTCAAGAGCTTCTGTATCAGATTTCTTTTTGTAATAGTCAGTATCAATATTTTTGTTTTCTTCTGTTATAAGTTTTCCTTGTCCAAATACTGTATCTAAAGTAGGTCTAAACATATCAGAAAAGATAGGTACTGCTATAGCAATTGCAAGTGATAAAGCACTTAGAGGTATGAATATAGAAGCACATTTTTTAAAAGACATAATCTTTTTTTCTTTTTTACTCATTTTTTTCTCCTATTTTATTGTTAAAGTAACACTCTTCCAGTTACCACATGCTATACCTTTAAATGAATATTGATTTTTATATTCTTCACCAAATAAATTAATTCTAACAACATTTTTACCTTTAGATAATTTTACTTGACCCAAATGAATTGTTTGGAAATTTTCCATACATGCATGAGTTGCAAATCCCCAAGATACATTATTATTTAATACTCCATCAACTCTAAATTTATCTGCTATCTCATTATCTTCAGCATTTAACAAATGTCCTTTAACAATTGATGCTTCATCTGCTATAAATTCAGTTGTTGTTTCATTTACTGTATTTGTTAATTTTACAAATTTATTTATTTGCATATCACTTGATCCAACAAATCTCATTCCAGATTCATTATTATACAATCCAGGTATTTCTGGATCATAATTATCTGTTTTATCTGTATTAATATTTTTATAAACATAAATATTACTTGCCATTTCTGCAGTTAAATCAACAACTTTATTATCTTCTCCAATATCTAAAACAAATTCAAAATATGATGTTGTTGAGACTTTTTCTAAATATTTATCTTTAGATAATTTTTGATTAATAATTCCTGCTTTTTTAGTTTCATCAGTACTCATTTCTACATATTTAACAAGAGCAGTCTCATCATTTAATTTTTTTATTGTTTGTTTATAATCATTAGTATTAGCTTTTAATGGAATATTATATTCTTTGTTATTATATCTAATTGTTGCATTTGTATCACAAACTACTGAACATTCTTCTATTAATTCAACATCAGAATTATTAATGTTACATTCAACACCATCTTTAGTGTATCCAATAAATTTGTTATCACTTACAACAAATTTTTCTCCAAATGAATATAATGATTTTTTTGTATCATTATTATTTGCTACAACATTATTAACTTCTGTATCAATATTATCATCAACATAAATTAATTCAATTTTATCCCAGTTACCACATAAAGAAGATGCATAACCAAATCCAACACCATTATAACCAATATTAATAGAAATATTATTATCACCTTTTTTAATATCAACCGATCCTAAATGAACTCTTGTAAAATTATTTAATAAATAATATGTACATGTTCCCCATGAATTCCACTTTCCATTTTCATCTTTTTTATCATATTCACCTAAGATATTTTTATCATCGTTTTTTGCTAAATTAGATTGATTAATTTTTGCGTTTTCGCTAACAACACCATTTTCACCATTATTCGTTAATGTAACAAATTTAGTAAAATCAATTGCTTTAGAAGCTGTAAATCCAGTTTTACAATTATCCCAAACATTTTCTAATGCCCCGTTTGTTCCTGTTGTAGTTCCATTACTTGCAACATAAGCATAGATATCAATTTTACCTAATTCAACATTTGATTTATAATTATATTCAAATTTACTATATGCAGAAACATTTTCTAAAAATTTTGTATTTTCTATTCTTTTTGTTCCAATAGTAGCTTCTTTTTTATCAACAGTAAATCCTTCACCAACTTCATTTTCTGTTTTATTGTTTTTATCACGATTATGAGTTGGTTCAGTATATTTAACAGGTGCATTTTCTTTCAATTCACATTCTGAAATTAATTTATATGTCGAACCACCATTTAAAACAGTATTAACACTTGTTTTTTTGATTCCTTTTGTAGAATGTAAAGTATTATCATTTAAAACAGCATATGGTCTTACTGTAATAGCAGTATCTAAATAAGCACTTGGAATTTTTTGTAATGTATAAGTAATAAAATAACTATATTTAGCAGTAGCGTCAAATTCATTCATATTTTCTTTTGAATAAATTTTATCACCTGCTCTTAATTTTGTATAAATTGTAGAAACATCAACAGAATAATCTTTCCATCCATCATTATAATAATAGTTTACATTAAAACCTAATTTACTATAAGGAAGATTATCTATATCGCCAACAATTGCAGATACAAATCTTATATCATAAGTTTCATTATCAACATTTTTTTGAATTTGAGCTTGTGCTTTAGAAACATATTGAGAATTTGTTTCTGCATTTTCAAATGAAATAGTATCGTTTTTTAATAATCTATTTTTTATTTTAAATGTTTTTTCATCTTTTAACACATAAGCATCATCATCAATAAAATGTTTAATTTTTTCTACTTTTGCATTATTAAGAGAACAAATTGTAGTTAATAATCCAAAAGCAATAAATAATATTGTTTTTTTCATTTTATAATTCTCCTTATTATTTACCAAAAATATCTCCATCCCATGTTGCTTCACCATCAACAACTGAGACATTACCAGTAGAAGATAAAATAACATCTTCTACATAAATATCTTTAACCATAATAAATGGTTGTTCATAATTTTTTTCCATATTTTTTCTCCTATTTGAATGCAATTGAAATGCTCTTCCAGTTGCCACATGCATATCCATTGTATGCAAAACCATTTTCTTTTAAATAACCTTTTATTGAAATACGAATTACATTAGTTCCTTTAGATAATTTAATTTCACCTAGATTTAATTCTTTAAATTTTCTCATACATAAATCATCAGCCATTCTCCATTGTTGATTAGTTTTAGTTAAATCATATTTTTTAGAAGCTTCTAAATCATCTTTAGCATTAATTATATGTCCATATGCAATCGCATCTTTATTGGTTTCGAATGTAGTTGTTTCATTATTAACAGTATTAGTCAATGTAACGATTTTTGACATATCTAAATCGTGAGAACCAATCCAAGATTGAGTGAAACCTTCAATACCAGTATCATAATTTTTATATTCACCAGTTTTATATATATAAGCATTAGTAGCTATTTCAGCAGAAATTGTTGCATTAATTTCTTTGTCTGCTTCAACAATATATTCAAAATATGAACCATCAGACACTTTTTCTAAATATCCATTTACTGAATTTTGCCCTACAATATTTGCTTTTTTATCTGTTACATTAGGGTTTTCATGATATTGAATTGTCATATCTTTTAATGTATTTAAGGCTTGTTTAATGGTTCCATTAACAGTAACATCAACATAAAATTCAATATTTTGATATTTTAGTCTAATTCTTGTGTCTGTATATAATGCTTGATTATCAATAATTTCAATTTTAGAATTATCAATTTTTTCAATTAATAATCCATCTATGTTATATCCGACAAACTCTGCACCTGATATATCAAATTTTTCTCCTGGTTTATATTGTGTTTTGGTTGGTGCAGTTGTCATTTCAATTGTTTTTATTGATTTATCTGTATTTTCATCAACATAAATTATTTCAATGTTTTGCCAGTTGCCACATGCTGAACTAGCATAACCAAATGGTCCACTGTTGTAACCAACATCTATTTCGATATTGTTTGTTCCTTTAACAATATCTACTGTTCCTAAATGAACTCTTCTAAAATTATTAAGTAAGAAATAAGTACATGCTCCCCAAGCAGATTTTTTAATTGCTTCTTGTTGTTTAATAGTAGCAGGATCCATAAAACTATTTAATCTTGTTTCAGGTATTTTAGCATCACTAGATACTTCATATTCAGTATCATTATTTTTTAAAGTTAAGAATTTAGTAAAATCTGTTGCTTTTGATCCGATAAAACCATTTTTTGCTTCTGGCCAAATTGTAGAAACATCGCCACCGATATAGTTGCTTGATGCCACATTTGCATAAATATCAAATTTTCCTTTAGTTTGACCTGATTCATAAGTGTATTGGAACTTACTATAAGCTGAAACATTTTCTATAAATCTTGTTCCGTCTAATGAAGTTTTATTTATAGCGGCTCTTGTATCGATTTCACTAGAATCACTACCAACTACTTCATTTTTCTTGTTTCGATCATGAACTGGTTCAACATATTTAAATAAAGAATTATTAGTAGCTAATTCAGATATAATTTTTGATTTAACATTTATTGGTAAAGTTACTTTTGTTCCATTATATGTTAAAACAATTGATTTATCACTTGGTGTAAGACTATTTTGATTAGAAATAACAACTTTTGACATATCAACATCAGCAGTTAATCCTGTTTCATCTTCTAAATATAAAATTGCTCCTTGTAAAGAAAATTTTTCACCAACAAGATAATCTTGCTTTGGATATGATATAAATTTTAATGTTTTATTTTGGAGTTCTTCACCTTTTTTAACATATCTAATTTCTATATTATCCCAGTTTCCACAAGCTAATTGTGCATAAGCAAAACCAGCTCCACGAATCTTTTCTCCATTAAAATCAATTTTAATGTTGTTAGTACCTTTTTCTAGCGTTACTTTACCAAGCCATTTTCTTTGGAAATTTCTTACTGTTAAATGCGTTACAGCATTCCAATATACTTTGTCATTTTTATTTTCATATGCAGGAATTTCTTTAATAAGAGTGGATATATCATCTTCAGTTATATCTATTGCTGCAATATCTGCATTTATTTTAGTATCATAATTCTTGCCATTATTTGAAATATTAATTACTTTAGATAAATTAATTGCACCACTTCCATTTAACGTTGCTGTAGTGTATTTGCCTGCAACTTTACCCCATTTGTAGATATCAGAAGCAACAGAGGCATATATATAGATTTCATCACCTTCATTTTCTGAATCAATTGTATATGAAAAATTTGATCCATAAGAAACGTTACTAAGGAATCCTGTATAGCTACCATTAGCGTTAAGTCTTGATTCAACTTTTGCTGCTGTGGTATCAATTGTATTAATGCTTGTGTCTTCACTGTTTAAATCAGGTTCTGTTCCTTTTTTGTTTAGTGTATGTTCACCTTCAGTATATTTAAATGGTGCATTTTCTAATAACTCACATTCACTAATTAATGAATTAGTAACATTAATGTCTAATGTTGTAGAGTATTTTCTCCATTTAAATGTTAATTTTTTGTCATCAATAGTTAATGACCTATTTGGTTCAATTTTAACATCGTTTGGATCAACCTCAACTTCATCACCTTCATCATAGGCTGTGAATGAAAACATTGAAGGATTTGGTTTTTCGCCAACCAAAAAATCAGTTCTAGAATTTGCGCCAACATCAATACCTACGCCATACCATTCACCATCATCATAATTATTGGTGTTACAGCTAGCAAGAGTTACTAAACCTAAAATACAAGCAAAAGATATTTTTAATATTTTTTTATTTATCATTTTGTTCTTACTTATAATACCGACGATTATAAGTTTTTCTCCTTTCTTTTTTTGTTTTTCTATTTATATTTTATTACCTCCTTAAGTATAGAAAAACGGCTTATTCAATAAGCGCTTACATTATTTCATAAAATTTTAATTAAAACTTAAAAAAGCTTACTTTGTTATCGAAGTAGCCTAAGTTGTCATTTAAAGAAACAGATTGTTACTGAAAATATATTATTTTTTTGTTCAAAGAGACAATATCCACCATATTTTTTAGCAATATATTCTATTGATTTAGTTCCATAGCCATGATAAATAGAGTCTTCTTTTGATAAAGGCAATCCATTTTCAAACTCTATTAATTCACTACAATAATTTTCAACTTTAATTATTGTAGTATTATTTTTTCTTTTTGCATTAATAAAAATAGCTCTTTTATCTTCATTTTCTTTTTTTATTGCTTTAATCGCGTTATCAACAATATTTTCAAATAGAGAATATATATCAACATTTTCCATAAATGAAAATAATTCTCCTTCTATAATTGGAGTTAGTCTTATTTTTTCTTTTTTACATATTAATGATTTTTCTGCTAGGACCATATCTATTATAGAATTACCTGTTTTAATTCTTGAATCATAAATATCAACAGTACTAGATAAATCTATTAATCTTTCTTTTTGTTCTTTAGATAAATTAGTTTCATTTAGCGCTTCAATAGCATGTTTTAAATCATGACATTTGATATTAATTAAATCCATAGTTTCTTTACTATTAGAAAATTTATCATTTTGAAATTTAAGTGTTTGTTGTAATATATCTTTTTCATCATTAAGTTTTTTAGTATGAAAAATATTATATTGAATAGCTAAAATAAAAAAGCATGCAATTAAAGCATATATTTTAGAAGAAATAAAACCTACATCATCTTTGCATTCTTGCGCGTACATACTTAAAATATTAATAACTAAAATAGAAATAATTGAAGTAAGCATAACAGAATTATTATTTAATTCATTTACATCATTCTTTTTAATTAATTTAACAAAAATAAAATAGTACATTAAATATGCACTGCCAATTAAAATAAAATACAATGTATATTCTAATATTTTAATATTTGAATTAGGTACAAGTTTCATGCCTAATTGCCATAAATTATCTGCAAAATTTTGAACTGTATAAGCTGATAAAGATAAAAATAATAAATGTTTAAATTTTAAATCAAAAGAAAACATTAATGAAAATAATGATAAGAAAAATAAAAATATAAATATGGTTCTAAACCAACCAATCTTTATATCAATATCCCAATATATAAAAACACATGAAATAGAAATATTTAAAATACTATAACAAATAAATTTATAAATCCAATACATTCTTTTTTTAGCATGAATAAAAGTAATAAATTCCGCTAATATTAAAGGTATTAAAAATCTATACAAATAATAAAATATTGCACTTTCAAAAACATATTGATCGTACATTTAAATATTATCTCCAATATATTTTGTTAATGCTTCTAAAAAAGCTTTTTTCTTTGGTCTAGATATAGTAATAATTTCACCATTAATGTTAATAGTGCTTTCACTAATATTAACATTTGAACAATATTTTAAATTAACTAAATATGAATTGTCACATCTTACAAAACCATACTTAAGTAATTTTTCTTCATAATCTTTAATTTTCGCTCTAATTTGAATATCATCATTTCTAGTTTTAAATCTTAAAACATGAGAAGAAACTTCTAAATAATAAATATCATTAATATCTATCTTCTTCATCATTGTTTTTGTAGATAATACAATATAATTCTTTTCTTTTTCTTTTATATAAGCTAAAACTTTATCAATCAAAAAATGAAAATCAAATTCTTCTATTGGTTTTAAAACATAACCATAAGCATTAACTGAATAACCTTTAACTGCATATTGGGAAGAATGAGAAATAATAATAACTGGAACAAAAGGATCATTTTTTCTTAATTCTTCACAAATTTCAATTCCATTTAACTGAGGCATTTCAATATCCATGATAATAAAATCATAATTTCCTTTATATGTTTCTAAAAAATCAATTCCATTATAAAACTCTTCCACATTAAAATTAACATTATTTTTCATGCCATATTTTTTTATTAAATCTTTAACAATTCTATGATATTTTTCATCATCTTCAATAATGCAAACTTTAATCGTGTCATTCATAATTTTTCTTCTCCCAACAAAAGAAATGTTCTCTTATCATATTCTAATATTAAAACAATTTATTAATTTTAGTCAAACTAAAATCAGTAAATAATTTTGTCAAAATTACTTTATTATTTATAATAATAAATT
>CAJKZK010000048.1 GCA_905204225.1 uncultured Bacillota bacterium | reverse complement strand
TAATTACGATAATAATTGTATTTTTATGGAGGAAATTATGAAGATTAAAAAACATGTTTTACTTTTATTAATGACATTTGGAGTTGTTGCTTTTTCTCGTAATAATTACTTATTAGTTAATGCTGAAGAACAAGGCAATTCAATATTTGCTAATTATTTAATTACAGAAAATTCTTCAACTGTTTCAGAAAAAGTCTATGTTTCAAATGAAATAAAGCCTTTCGTAGAGGATCTTGGAGTTACAATATATACAGAAACCAAAAAAACAGGCTGGTGGATATTTGCAACAACACATTATTACTATTATTATTATA
The DNA here is from genome assembly GCA_905204225.1 of uncultured Bacillota bacterium. Taxonomy (GTDB): domain Bacteria; phylum Bacillota_I; class Bacilli_A; order RFN20; family CAG-449; genus CAG-449. Next base: position 12,269 of record CAJKZK010000048.1, on the reverse strand, counting down.
CATCACAAAATGTTGACAAAATAGTTAGTGTAAGAAGTGTTGGCAACGATTTAGATTCAGTTGTTTTTATGGTAGAACAATTAGAAAATTATGCAACTAATTTTATAAACGAAAAGAATCTTAGTACAAATAATTCTAGTTTAGTATTGCCGTATTTAAGATGCCTTAATAATCAATATAAGGATTCAGGATCTGTTTTTGAAAGTGCTACCGGGTACGTATTTAAAACAATTTGTGGCTCTTTGAATCAAGACTTTTTAAAATATGTAAATGATAATGAAGCCAAGAAATATAGTAATTCATCTGATTCATTGATAGATATAAAAAATTATTTTGCAACTTTTATAAATAACAACGATGTAAATTCTTCTTACGGAACATTTAATACTAAATATAAAAATATGAATCAAAAAATGTTGATTACAAATAGTGGAGAAGAAATTGATTTGATTCATATGTTTTGTGTGGCTGATGGATTAGAGGAAAAGCCAACTAATGATGAAGCACATGATTTACAAAATTTAGTATCATTTGTAGGAGATTTACATCAGGCATGCTACAACGCTGGAAAGACAAATTTAGAAGTGACAAATTTTAAAAATGAAATTTTAGCTAATGATTCTTACCAATTTTCTTGGTCGGACTTTTTTGCTGATTTAGATGGATACAATATAGGTAAAAGTCATTTAAGAGTATTGGATGATTCGACAAAAAAGAATAAATTGAGTACTGCTATGTATGGATATTATAATCTTGTAAAGACAAACTCAAGGTATCGTTATAGAAGTTTTATTAAAAATGTTGCAAATCAATATATAGAATTTCCTATTGAAAATTCTGTAGGTGTATTTGTTGCTGAAGATTTAAAAACAACTGGTATTCATGGGTTTTTATTTACATCTTCAAACAATTGTAATTTAAAACCTACAGATTTATCACATAGTACTAATTTTTTAGATGCTGATCCAAGAATTCATATTATGTGTCACAATTATAATAATAGCTTTTCAATGCCAAGTCATTCTGTTAGAAAAGCAATGGTAAAGGGATTTACTAATTATGTCCTGGAGATGGCTGGTTATGCAAAGTTTTATTAAGAAAACGGCTTTACTTATTTGTATAGTATCTTTATTTTCATGTAGTCATCAAAACAGAATTAAAGAATACGTGAATAACTTAGAAAATTTACCATTTTCTATTGAAAAAATTAATAGTCGTATATATAAACTTAACGATGATTATAATTATGAATATGCAGAAAAAATGAGATTATTTAAACATAATCAATTAATTTTTGAAAAAGAAATAATTGGTAATCTTTATACGAATTCCAAAGGACAATGTTTATTTGCATTTGCTGATAGTTTTGTTTATCTTGTCAACAATTATGAAAATCAAAATAAATACAGTGTATTTTCTATAGATAAAGATGGAAATGAGACATGTATTTTATCAAAAAGCTATAGCAATGAAAAATCAAAATACTATTCTTTAGCTTGTGATAAGGCTTACAAATATATTTATTTATCTTATGAAATTGAAAGTTTTTTTGTAGATAAATATGCTTTAGAAAACAATCAATTAATTTTTATTGAAACGAATGAAAATAAAAAATCACTTTATATTGAAGAAGTACTATCAATTAAAGAAGATAATTATTTTATTGACATTAATGGAAATATTATAAAAAATTATTATAGTAGTTTAACTGGTATTTCGAAAACTATTTTTGTAGAAGATGACAAACTATATGGTTATTCAATACGTTATAGCACATATGAAGAAAAATATTATATGGAATTATTTGATGATGAAAACATATTTAAAACACTTTTTGATTTTTCTTCAGAAACTTATGCTTATTATACTTTTGGAAATAAAAATAGTTGCTTATTTGTTTTTGTACCTATGGCAGCTTCAAAAGATGAATGCTCGTATATATTTTTATATGATAGAGAAGAAAACCAAACTTATGGTAGTGTATTAAACGATAAAATCTTTAATTTTGCATATGTAAATGATAATTTTTATTACACTCAGGGATATCAAGATTATATGATTCATATCTAACCATAGTTATTTTATAATAATTACTGGAGAAAATACATAATTATGAAAATCAAAATTTCCATTTTATAAATGAATATCTTAAAAAATATAATATGATTTATAAATTGCTTTATGTTTGCATTTTTTTGAAAAAAGTATATATTTATGTGTTTTATAAGACAAATAAGGATATCTCTGATAATTTAAAAACTGGAACTATAGAAAATAGTCATCCAACTAAAAGTTCTAATAGTTTTTTCTCTTATTAATCTTGCACTAGTCAAGAGAAAGTAGACACTTTATAGTGTTTAGGGGGTAAAAAACTCTTTAAATTGCTTAGGGTATGCATTGTATTAATATTGGTAATCAGACCCATTTAGTTTTGTAAAGTTTGATGTAGTAAAATATGTCGAACTTTTTTTTGCGATGGTTCAATTTAGAACTAAAGTTTGATTTTAGTATTGTATAAAGTTCAGTTATTATATTGCTTTAATGGATTATTCATGACACAATCAATACAAAAGTAAGGACAAAACTGACTCTAAATCTATATTAAAGGAGCATGTGTCATGATAAATAGAGTATATTATTTAAATCAAATAATTTCAAAAATGTGGGATGGTAACATTAAAGTTATCACGGGCATTAGAAGGTGTGGTAAATCTATATTATTATTTGAATTGTTTTATGATTATTTGATTAAAAGTGGAGTTGAAGAAAATAATATCATAAAAATCGAATTAGATAAAAGAAAATATTTGAAATATAGAAATCCAATTACTTTATGTGATTATGTTGAAAATATAGTTACTAATGATAAAGACAATAAATATTATTTATTTATTGATGAAGTTCAATTAACTAATGAAGTAAAAGACGAAGAAAGTGGTATTGTTGTAACTATTTATGATATGCTAAATGAATTAAAAGGATATTCAAATTTAGATTGTTATGTTACTGGTTCTAATTCTAAAATGTTATCTAGTGATATTGCTACTGAATTTAGAGGTAGATCTAGTCAAATAAAAGTATATCCACTATCTTTTAAAGAGATTTATTCGTTTAAGCAAATTGATAAAAGAGATTTATTGGATGAATACATGCAATATGGTGGAATGCCAGGATTAATAAATTTAAAGACTGATGAAGAAAAAAAAGCATATCTTAATAATTTATATAGCGAAATATATTTAAAAGATTTAGTTGAACACGGAAAAATAAAAAGAGAAAATGTTTTAGAAGAAATATTAAATTATCTAGCTTCTCAAATTAGTTCATTAACTAATTCTTCAAATATAGCTAATTCTATTAATGTTAAAACATCAAGTAAAATTGATGCAGGACTAATTACAAGGTATTTAAACCAATTACAAGATGCGTTTTTAATATCTGAGGCAAAAAGGTATGATATTAAAGGTAAAACTTATTTTGGTTATCCCAACAAGTATTATTACACAGATATAGGCCTTAGAAATTCAAGATTAAATTATAGACAAAATGATCCAGGACATATAATGGAAAACATTATATATAATGAACTTATTATGCGTGGTTATTCTGTTGATGTTGGTGTTATTGAAGATAGAAGAGATGGAGCAAAGAAACAAAAAGAGATTGATTTTATTGTAAATAATTTTGATAATAAAGTATATATTCAATCAGCTCTTAGAATCGAAGAAGATACTAAAATGAATTCTGAACTTGATTCACTTAAGTTAACTAAAGATTTTTTTAAGAAGATAATAATAAGAAATGATATTATCTCAAGTTTTTATGATGAAAATGGTATTTTGCATGCTAATTTAATAGATTTCTTATTAGGAAAAATTGATATACTAAAATAATAACTGATTCTGTATTTATTTCTATTGATGAGATAGCAACTGTCAAAGAAGAATCCATTATAAAAACATACAATTCGATATTATAGAATTCTATGCTTGATGAAACAATTGTAAATGAAGATGGTACAATTCAAATTAAAAGGTGGAAAAAAATATTATAATAGTTAGTCAATTGGTTAATAATGATGGACTTTTTTTGCTTTCATTGACATTTATACATAATAAAGATAGTTGTTTAGTTAATGAGAGTATTAAAAAAAACAAAAAACCCTCAAGTTTTTCCGGTTTCTCGGTCTAACTTTTTGGGTTTATTTTAATTTTTAAGTCTAAAAAATTTTTTTATTATGCTTTTTGAAATGTGAAAGTATATTTTAAGCTAGAATCAAAAGCATCACCAAGAACTATTTTTAAAATACCATTAGTGTATATAGATTCTTCAATAATGTAATTTTCACTTTCTATTTCTTCACCATAATTATCAAGTTCTTTTATCTTAGTGATAATGTTTGTATTATCATTTTGCCATTCTAACGTAAGACTTGAATTCATAAAATAATCTACGTTATAAAAATCTAATGTTCCAGTACCATCATTATTTAATACTAAATTAGGATTATATCCAGCATCATCATTAATTGCAGTCCATTCACCTGCTAAGTTATTATCAGAAGAAGATGATTTTTCTTTTATTGTTAAAGTAATTTCTGCAATAGCTTTACTACCATCTTCTTTAAGTTCAGCTGCTTCAAATATTACTTTAATTGTTGCACCTACTGTGGCATTTTCATTAGCAGTTAATGAATAAGAGCCATCACTATTTTTAGTTAATGATGCAAGGGAGTCACCTTCAGTTATTTTAGCTACGTAATTTTGTGAAACAGTATTAGGATAAACAGTTGCACTTAATTTAATAGTTTGTCCTTGTGTAATTTGACTTGTTTCTTGATCGATTATGATATTATTAACTGGTCGTTTAGATGTAGTAATAGAAATAGTTTTAGTTACACCACTTTGTGATCTAAAAGTAATTTTTGCTTTGCCAGCAATGTTTACTTTAAATGTTTCACTTAAAGAATTATAAGTGAGAACATCACCTTCGTATTCTCCATCATTTTCAACTCTAGTTACAGTAATTTTATCAACTAAATCAGAAGCATTTTCGTTATTAGAAGCAATATCAAAGCCATAAGTCATTCCTACATAATATTTTCCGTTTGAAGTGGAAATAGAAGGAGTAAAATCACCATATTTGAAATCATCTTCATTAATAGAGTTTGCATTTTCTATTTTGCTTGTTCCTTCTAAAGTCATCTTAATAAATGATGTAGCTAAAGGTGTTGTCGATGTTTCTGAATCAAATTCTTGTTTTTCAAAATCAAATTTTGTAACAACATTTTCTTTAACATTTAATGTTAATGTTTCTTTTAAATAAGTCACTTCTTCTGTAATAGAATCTTTGCTACTAGAAGATGTGGATAAAATATATCCATCAGAAGTAGTTTCACATTTTAGTGTACCTGTATTTTTTGTAAAATCATTAATTAATCCATTATCTCCAAATAAAATTGTATAAAAACCATATTGATTATTAGCAAAAATATAATTTGTTTTTTGTTGTGCATCTTGTCTATTTTCGTTTGTTATTTCTTCTTTTACAAATTCAATTAGGTATCCATCATCAAAACGATATTCATAATAAGTATTGTTTTTTATTTGTCTAACGATTTTTAAGCCAGATGTAGTTGTTTGAATTAATTCATTTTTAAATAATTCTGCGGTGATTACATTGTCAGAAGAATTTTGGAATGTTACTTTATTTGCTTTTAATTCTGCTGCCTTGGTTGAGTCTTTAATATTTTTTAAAGATGATAAGAATCTAGATTCCAAAGTTGAAACTTTAAATATTAATTCTTTGTTTACTGATGTTCCTTTAACAGATACATTTATTTTAATTTCATTAGCAGCTTTGAGAAATTTGATTTTATCTTTACTAAGAGATACTTCATCTTTATGTTCATCAGAGATAGTGTAAACAATTTCTTTATTAGTAGCATTTTCAGGCATAACTTTGCTAGTAAAAGAAATTTCTTCTCCTACTAAAACATCATAAATGCCATTATTTAAAATATATTTTCCATTAACTTGGACATCAATATCAGTAGGTAGAATTTCTTGTGAAGTAGTTGATGTTGTGTTATTTATTGTGGTGGAAACTGAGCTTCCACTTGTAAATGAATTTGATGTTTGGTTATTACAACTTGCAAGTGCAAGAGGTAATAACACTAAAATTAATAATTTTCCATTTTTCATAAATATTTACTCCATTTATTATAATGCATTTATCTTTTTAGTTAGGTTAGGTCCTAACTTAGCAGTTCCGTAATTTGAAAATGTTATAGATTCTTTTCCTTCGTAAGATTGATAAGAATCTCCGACAGGTCGACTATAATTATATAAAATTTTTGTGATTTCATTATTATTGTTTAAGTTCATTTTTAATGTATCCACAACCATATAACTTAATGAGAAATCAGAGAAGAATTGTGGAAACATATAATTAGCAATATCAATTACATTTGTTTTAGGAACAATAATGTTATCATTAAGTGTAAATACTAAAGAATTTAAACTAAATCCAATATAGTCATTCAATGTTTTTTCTACATTTTCTACATTAAGTGCTTTTGGAGTTTTTTCTCCTTGATCATTAGTTTCAACAACAAATGGAATTACTTTTCCTTCTTTTTCAACATAACCACGAGAACTAATAACTGTTGTGGATAATTCTTCATATTGTTCAAAGTAAACGATGTTGTCTGCCACAATCATTTTAGTTTTCATGTTTGTGTAGGAACCATAATCTTCAATTATTGCTTCAAAATTGTTGCCAGATTTAATTTTACTAAATGCTTGACTAATTCTATTATTATCTTCAATTTCTTTTTGGGTAGTAATAGTAAATGGTGTTGGTTCATTAATTGTAGGATTTTTTGAGAATGTAACTTTAATAAAAGTTGATATATAACTAGAATCTTCATCAGATACATTGCGATATAAAGCAACATTCATTTCTTTAATAGAATTATTTTCTACAACAACGTCTAAACTCTTAATTGCCATTTCAAAGTTTAAATAGGTTAATGAGAAAAATAGTGCTTCGCTATGGTAACCAAAATATCGATAAGTATTGTCACTTATTTTTCTAAAAGCATTGTGATCAAATACTTCACTAGGTTTAATTAAATCATTCCAAGAAACATCAGATGCATCTTCAATAACTTCGTTTAAACCATTAATTCCAACAACAGTAGCTATATTTTCTTTATTTTTATAAACATAAGAATATTTTCTATTATTTGTAAGATCATTTGTATCAATATTAATAAAATTAGAATTATATTTTAAATCACTATTTAAAATTGTTTCTTTTTCTTCATTTCCAACTTGTTGTTCTACAACACTGTGAGTAGCTAACGAAGTAGATTTAAATAAATCTTCACTTGATTCATTTAATGTTTCTTTAAAAGAAAAATCTTTTTTATATTTTTCTATTGATTCTATTTTTGAATCATTAATATTTGAGAATCTAGCTGTTGTAACTTTAGAAGAATATTTCTCTCCATTTTCATCTAAACCTGTCATGTAAATAGTGTATGAGATATCTCCGTTATTTAAGAAATCAAATGATACACCAGACACTAATCCATTAAATACTAAACTAGAATAACCAACAGCTATTGTTAATAATGAATTTAAAGTTACACTATTAGAATAATATTTATCATCGGTTTTATTATAAATAAATGAATCACGAGAGATATGGTATCTTGTATCAGTTTCATCCGCTAACAATGAAAAATAACTTATTTCGTTGATGCTATCTACATAATATTTTTCGCTACTAATACCATTTTCAGGCAATAGAATGTTAATATTATTATTGTCTAATTCATAACGATATACAACATTACCTTCTATTTCACTTTGATCATAATAAGGAAGAAGAATGCCACCATTATTTAAAATTGACATATAATAATAATCTTTATTAAATAAGTCATAGCATTCAGTGCCTTCAATATCATAAGTTAAAGTGTAATTACCATGAAGACCGATATATGTTAAATATTTATATAAATAATTTTCATTTTTCTCTTGAGGTAAGGAATTATAGAAATCTGAAGGTGTATTTTCAGGGTCACTAATACTTGTACTATAAGAATGTGTTGAGCAACTAGAAATAACTAAAATAGAACAAGCTAATAATAATTTTAATTTTGAATTCATATTATTAAGTCTCCTTTCATTAATCTGGAATATAAACTTCAATTCCACTTTTTGGATTATCACTTAATGCAATAGCCAATGTATAAACATTACCATCTTCATAGTAATAAATAGTCTTTCCTTTAGAATCAATATCTTTAACAAAGTGTGAATTTTGTTTTATTTTATCTTCTAATCGTTGCATATAATTTGTGTCATCATCAAAGTCAATGTATGTATCTGGTAAATAAATGGATAGTCTTGTTGGCTTACCATTAACAATATTAGTTGTAATAGCGTACCATTTTCCAAATAGTTTTTTTTCATATATATAAGGTACTAATGCAGCTTTTCCTTCGCCTAAGAAAGAGATTAATGTTCCATAAACATTTTCTTCCATTTCCCAAGTAGAAGGTTCTTGATAAGTTGTTAACTCGGCAATCTTACTTGCTAATGTTTCATCAATTTCTACTTCGTCAGCACCAATACCAGTAAATTCAACGGTTTCTGATCCAGTTGATTGTCCATCATTATAACTATATCGATAGTTATAACTTGTTGGTTTAATTGCTTTATTATCAGTGAAATAAACTTTTAATGACATTGGACGGAAGTCTTTTAAATGATTGTATCCGAGCAAGTTATCATCAACTTTTAATAAGCTTGTTCTTAAACTATAGCAAGGAACACCATCCATTGTAGATTTCTTAAATAAGTTTTCACTAATATTCATGTTAAGAACATCATTAATAGAAATATCATTTCTTGGTTTGCTTAATGCAAAGACATCATTTTCTGAATTAATCATAAATTCTACAACTTCATTATTTTTATTGACTCCAAAACCGGTTCTTTTATTGTTATATTCTTCTAATGAGCCAGGTTTTAATGTCTTTTCTTCTCTTAAGATATATTTACTACCCGCAACATTAGAAAAAGTAACATTAGTTACATTGCTTTTATCACGGTCATCATACATTTTAACAGAGAAAGTATCTTTAAAATAGCTGAATGTTTTTCGAATATCATTTGTATCACTTGTTTCTTCTAATGGTGTAGGAAGAGTAATATTATTTCCTTCGGTGATTTTAACAAATGCTTCATACCAAACAAATTGACGTCCAGCAATTTCATAACTATCTTCAAATTTTGCATGAGCAGATTTGAATCCAGTTGAGTCGATTTCAAAATCAATATATTCAATATCAAGCTCACCCATTGATTTAGCAGATGTTAAAGCGTTAAATAATTTAAATGTGTCTGAACCAATGTATCGGAAATTATTTCCATCAAGTTTCATTAAGTTATTTGATGAAACGATATCATTTAAATAATTAATATCATTCCAAGCAATAGAAGTGTCTTTTTCTTGTACATTATTTAGAGAATCAAGATATACTTCATAAGAATTATTATTCTTTTTAGTGTAGTAATGTTCATCATAACCAATTTTAGTGTGAAGTGTATCTTTATGAACATCATAGACACCTGTATCTTCTATCCATCCTCCACCATATTCATTTGTTTGATCAAATTCCAATTCGAAAGCATAAGATTCTTTTTTAGCACTATCTAAAACAGTAGAAGAAATTGTTTCATAATTAAATGAATTATTTAATAAATCTTCTTCTAATTTAGATGTAGAATTATTGATATTTTTAAAAGTGCCACGAGCGTAATCAACAAATGTATCTAAACCTACTAATTCTACAAGAGTAAATACCAAATTTTCTTTTTCATCTAAATTAAATTTAGCATAAACAAATGTTTCATTTTCAGCAAGTTCTTTTAAATTAAGCATTGATGCAAAAGAAATAACAATTCCGAAGTTGTTAGTTACATAATCATCGACACTTAATAAAATATCATCTTTAGTAAATGTTCCTCTATTCTTTTCGTTTTTATATTCATTTAAAGGATTGAATGAAGATAAATTAGTTTTGTTTTTATATTCACCATTAACTAATTCACTATCAATTGACAAAAATTCGAGTTTTTTATTGGAGTTATTAAAACTATAAGAATTAATTTTAGATGAGTCATTAATATTTTGCATTAAAATATGTGACTTTCCCTTTGTTTCTAAATGAACATATTTTTCATTATAAATATCAGTTTTTTTAATTGAATCTTCAATAATTTCTGTCTCTAAAGTAAAATTATTTGCTTCTACTACTGAATTTAGTTTTTTTGCAATAATTTCTTTATTGATTTTTGTTGGATTTGTAATAGATGAACTGCTTTGACTATTTCCACTGTCTTGAACACTTGATGAATTATTACTAGAAGAGTTTGAGCTACTAGTAACAGTAGAAGTACAAGATGCAATAAGACAACTAATTGCTAAAGCTAGTACAACTTTGCTTTTGTTTTTTGTCATAGTAAACCTCCTTATTTTTTTAACTACACAATAAAAATATTATACATATTATTAATCTTATTACAAAGTAATAAATACAAGAAAACCCTTACATTATGTTAATTTTTGACTATATTAATAAATAAAGTCCTTTTCAGTAGGTAATATTGCCATTTCATACTCAAATTTATTTAAATTATTTGTTATACTCTAAGTTAAAGAAAATTAATAATTAAGCAAATTTGTATCTTAATTAAAAAAGTGTTGGTTTGATAATCATAAACTTAATTGCTCACATCTTAGCAATTTACATATAAAAGATCATACTAAAAATTAATAAAAAATAAATATTACTAAACCATATATTTATCAATTTATATCATTGAAAAAAGTTGTTAAATATGAAAAAATAAATAAGAAAATTTATTTCTTAATATATTATTTTTTAGGAGTAAAATATGGAAAATAAAAATCTAGTTATAAGAAAAGCAACAAAAAAAGATATTAATTTATTATATGAATTGATTAACGGTTTAGCTAATTATGAAAAAAGACCTAATGATATGACTGGTTCTATTGAAATGTTGAATTATTGGCTTTTTGAAAAATTAATTGCAACTGCACTTATTGCTGAAAATGATAATGGTGAAAATATTGGATATGCAATATATTATCCTATTTTTTCTTCATTTTCTGCTAATGTAAAAGTACATTTAGAAGATTTATTTATTAAACCTAATTTTCGACATCAAGGATATGGAAAAGAATTCTTTTTTAAGATTGCAAAAATTATAAAAGATGAAGGGTATATTGAAATTGAATGGAGTTGTCTTGATTGGAATGCTCCTTCAATTGAATTTTATAAAAAAATTGGTGCTCTTCAAGAAAAAGGAAGAGTTTATTTTGGGTATAAATTAAATAATTAAAATTATATTTCATCATCTGTTTTATCAAGAATTACAAGACCTGTTTCTCTTGCTCTTACAGCAAGTTGTGTTCTTGATCTAAAGCCTGTTTTTAATAACATATTTGCTACATGGTTTTTAATAACTCCTGGTGAAACTCCTAATTTTTGGGCTATTTCAACATTGCTATAACCTCCGAGTATTAAACGTAATATTATTAATTCTTTTTCTGTGAATTCGTTACTTGATGCTAATCCTACTTTTACTGGTTGAAGTTGCTCAGGATAAACAATTTCTCCGTTTATAACTTTTTCCATTATAGAAAGGATTGGTTGCTCATTTATTTCTTTATACCAAAAACCTTCTACACCTATTTTTTTAGCTCTTTTAATATAAGAACATTCTGGCATAGAAGTAACAATAATTATTTTAATATTAGGGAATTTCTTCTTTATTTTTTCTGCTGCTACTAATCCACTTTCTCCATTTTCAGTAACAACATCCATAAGAATTAAATCAACTGGCATTTTTGTACAAACAATATCTGCAATTGATGCGTTTTCTATAGCAATTTGTAAATAAAAATGTTTTGAAGAATTAATATAATGTGAAAAAAGAGTTTTAGGCATTTGTTGATCTTCTACAATCATTACTGAATATTTTCCATTTTTCATTTATTTTCTCCTCGTAAATCTATTATTAATTCAAATTGTGGTTCACTTTTCACTATCATTTTACCATTTTCTTTTTCAATAAGCGAGCGTAAACTTGATAAACCTCCTCCTTCTTTAATTATTCCTTCTGGAGGGGTTCCATCATTTGTAATTCTTATTAAATTATTTTTTA
>CAJKZK010000047.1 GCA_905204225.1 uncultured Bacillota bacterium | reverse complement strand
TATTTTTAATTTATAAAAGAGTATGATAATCTATGATTAATAATTTTTAAGGAAGATATTAAGGTTATGGAAAAAGATATTGCAAAAAATTTAATTGAAAAAGTTAGTAATGGTGATGAAGAAGCTTATTTATGTTTAAGCCATGGTATTAATGATAATATTGTTAATTATGTGAATATGTTCTTAAATAATAAAATGGACTCTATTAAATTAACAAATGAATTATTAATTGATTTACCTCAATTATGTAAAACTTATTTAGAACAAAATAATGATGATTTTAATTTATGGATTAAAAAGATTGCTAAAGATAAAGCTATTGAAACAATAATTAAAAATAATAAATCAATAACTAATGATGATGAGCTTTATAAGCAATATGGTATTAAATTCATGAATGATGTTCTTTTAAATAATGAATTTAAAAATATTTTTAATGATGAAGAATATAGTGTTTTAATTTTATATTTAGTATTTAAAGTAGATTTTGATGAAATAAGTAAAACTATTAATAAATCAAAAAAAGAAATAAAAGAAATATATAATACTTCACTTAATAAAGCTTTATATTATTTAAAAAAATAATAATTCAGAATATATTTAATATTGAAATATTATTTTTGTGAAACAATAAATGATATTGTTTCATTTTTTATTAATTACTAAATCTTACTTATATTGAAATCTTTATAAAATTACAAATGTGATTTAGTATATTTAGATTATAATAATCGTAATTAACTAAAAGAGAAAATGCTATGTTTGAAAGAAAAAAATAATTACAACAATTAGAAAAAATTTATTGTTCTAGTAAATTTGAATTTTTAGTTCTTTATGGAAGAAGAGTTTGGGAAAACTACATTACTTACTGAATTTCCAAAAAAACATAATTGTTTATATTTTTTAGTTCAAGAAAAAAATTAATATGGATTATATACCTTCTTGTAATGATTATTCAGAATTGATTGCATTACTTAATGATTTAATTGATATAAATATAGTGTAAAAAAATTGCACATTAATAATTAAAATAAAATAGTCTTTTTTTCATAATTAAATATATTAATTTGAAAATAATCTAATTATATGTTATAAAGATTACAGTCCTAAAAAAATAATAGGCATTTTATCGTGGGGGGGAAAATGGAAAGTAACGATGCATTAGAAACATTAGATTATAATCCAACTTATAGTGAAAACAATCAACAAGATTCATCAGTTAAACTTGCTGAAAGAGAAAAAATCACTATTAAAGGTGGAAAAATATATGCCTTTTTTAAAAGAGTTTTTGATATTGTTTGTTCATTACTAGCAATAATTGTTTTAGCTATTCCAATGTTAATAGTAGGAATAATTGTTAAATGTACATCTAAAGGACCAATGATATATGTATCAAAAAGAGTAGGCAAAAATGGGAAAGTATTTAATTTTTATAAATTTAGATCAATGATAGATAATGCTGAAGATAAACTTCAAGGTTTACTTGATGAAAATGAAGTAGAAGGTGGAGTTACTTTTAAAATGAAAAATGATCCACGTATCACTAAATTTGGTAAATTTATAAGAAAAACATCAATAGATGAATTACCTCAATTATTTAATATATTAAAAGGTGATATGTCTATTGTAGGACCTAGACCTGGAACAGTAAGAGAATATGAACTATATAATGATTATGAAAAACAAAGATTATTAGTACCTCAAGGATTAACAGGTTATTGGCAAGTACATGGAAGAAGTAAAACTACATTTGAAACAATGATAGATATGGATATTAAATATATTACTCAAAAGAGATCTTTCTTTTATGATATTGGTTTAATATTTATGACTATTGGTGTAGTTTTTAAAAATGATGGAGCAGAGTAATGAATATTGTCATGATGGGACATAAAACAATTCCTTCTAGAGATGGTGGAATAGAAGTAGTTGTAGAAGAATTATCTAGAAGAATGTCATTACTTGGTAATAATGTCACTATTTTAAATAGAAAACGAAAAGGTAATAAATTAAAAGAATATAAAGGTTGTAAGATTGAAGAAGTTTTTACAATTAATAAAAAATCATTAGATGCGATTGTTTATTCTTTTTTTGCTACTTTAAGAATTAAAAGAATGATTAGAAAAAAACAAGTTGATATTGTTCATGTTCATGCAGAAGGTCCATGTTATTTTTTATGGATGTTTGGAAAAAAACATAAAAATTTTAAATTAGTTGTTACTATTCATGGATTAGATTGGCAAAGAGGAAAATGGGGTGGGTTTGCTACTAAAGTATTATTAAAAGGTGAGTCTAGAGCGGTTAAATACGCTGATGAAATAATTGTTTTATCTAAAAATTTAAAATATTATTTTGATAAGAAATATCATAGAGCAACAAATTATATACCAAATGGTGTTGAAAAACCTATTTTTCATGACCCTGAAATTATTAAAAATAATTGGAATTTAACTAAAAATTCTTATGTCTTATTTTTAGCAAGAATTGTTCCTGAAAAAGGATTACATTATTTAATTGAGGCATGGAAAAGAGTAAAAAAAGAATACCAAACAGATAAAAAGTTAGTTATTGCAGGTGGCAGTTCTCATTCAGATGAATATTATAACAAAATTGTTGATATGTGTAAAAATGATGATTCAATAATATTGACTGGATTTGCAGAAGGACAACTATTAGAAGAGCTATACTCAAATGCATATTTATATGTATTGCCAAGTGACATAGAAGGAATGCCTATGAGCTTACTTGAAGCAATGAGTTATGGTAATGTTTGCCTAGTATCAGATATTCCTGAAAATACAGAAATTATTAATGAAGAAGATTATACATTTCCTGCTGGCAATATTGATAGATTAAGACATCAAATAAAAAAGATTCTTAAATTAAATATTCAAACTCATGAAAATATCAAACTTCCATTCAATTGGGATGAAGTTACAAATGAAACTCTAGAAGTTTATAAGAGGGAATTATGAAAATATTATTAGTTAATAAATTTCATTATATGAAGGGTGGATCAGAAAGATATTATTTCACTCTAGCGGATGCTTTTAAAAGAAATGGACATGAAGTCATATTTTTTGCTATGAATGATAAAAAAAATATACCTTGTAAACAAGAAAAATATTTCGTTTCAAATTCATCTATTAATGGTGGAATAAAAAATAAAATCAATATGATTTTTCATATGGTATATTCTAAAGAAGCATACAAAAAAATGACACAATTATTAAAAGATGAAAATCCCGATTTAGTTATATTAAATTTAGTTCATAAACAAATTACTTGTTCTATAATTAATGCAATTAAAGATTATAATCCTAAAATTAAAATATTTTGGACAATGCATGATTTAATAACTGTTTGTCCAAGTTATACAATGCTTGATGGAAATGGCAATATATGTGAAAAATGTCTACATGGAGATTTTAACAATTGTAAGAAAAATAAATGTATTCATGGTTCAACACTAATGAGTTTGTTATCAACCTATGAAGCAAAACAAATTAAAAAACATAAATGGTACAATAAAGTTGATTTATTTATTTGCCCATCAAATTTTTATAAAGAAAAACTTGAACAAGGAAGATTTACTACTTCACCTATTATTTATTTAAAGAATCCTTTACCATATGATACAAAATATGAAGTAAATAATCATGATGATAAATATATTTTATATTTTGGAAGATTATCAAAAGAAAAAGGTGTTAAAACTTTAATTGATGCAATAAAAGATATAGATTATAAATTAGTTATTCTTGGTACTGGCCCTTTAGAAATAGAATTAAAAGAATATGTTGATGTAAACAAAATAAATAATGTTGAATTTAAAGGATTTAAACAAGGAGAAGAATTAAAAAATTATATTAGAAATTCTAGATGTGTAGTTTTACCTTCTGAATGGTATGAAAATGGGCCATATTCAGCAATGGAAGCTATGGCATTAGGAAAACCATTAATTGTTTCATCTTTAGGTGGATTACCAGAATTAGTTGATAATGATAAAAATGGTTATATATTTAAAAATAAAGAAGAATTAAAAGAATATATAAAATTGATTATTAATTTGAATGAAGAAAAATATACATCTTTATGTAATGATTCTTGTAAAAAAGCAAAAGAATGGTTTAATTCAGATGAATATGTTGATAAAATAATGGAGTTAAAATAGACATGTCACTAAAATCAAAACTTCGCACGTTATTAAAAATAGACCCTCGTATCATGAGAAAATTAAGGAAAGTTGTTGCTCCCTTTAGAAGAATTGGATTAAAAAAACAATTTACAATTTTTTCTGATAATTGTTGGGGTGGAAGATTGTATGATAAATTTGCATTACAATATCTTTCTCCTACAATTGGATTAGCTATAGAAGAAAGTGATTATATAAAATTCTTGTTGAATTTAGATTATTATATTTCTTTAACACCTAAACCAATTATTAATAACCAAAAAAAGGTTAATGATGAATGGGTGTATTATGATTGTATGTTAGGAGATATAAAAATCCAATTTAGACACTATAGAGATGTAAACGATGCAATCAACAAATGGGAAAGAAGAAAACATAGAATTTTTAAAGATAATATTATTGTTAAAATGTCATATTATGATAATCAGCCTGATGTTTTAAATGCTTTTATAAGTTTACCATATAAAAAAATCTTATTTACAAGTGATGAAAAGCTGGTAAAAAACAATAATAATTTATTAAAAATAATATACATTCCAAAAGAGAGTATAGATGCTGAATTTGTTACGTCAGATTCAAAATTGAAACTTAAAGATATTAAATCTTTAATTAATTTATAAAATATGTAATTATATTAATAGTGGAGCTAGTTATGAAAAAATTAAATGGAACAGTTATTGTAACATATAGATGTAATGCAAGATGTACTATGTGTAATAGATATAAAGCACCATCTAAACCAGAAGAAGAAATATCATTAGAAACAATAAAAAAATTACCGCCAATGTATTTTACTAATATTACAGGTGGAGAACCTTTTATACGTCAAGATTTACCTGATATTGTTAGAGAATTATATAAAAAGTCAGATCGTATTGTTATTTCTACTAATGGTTTCTTTACTGATAGAATTATTAAATTATGTGAAGAATTTCCAAATATAGGAATTCGTATTTCTATTGAAGGATTAGAACAAACAAATAATGAAATTAGAGGTTTACCTGATGGATTCAATAGAGGATATACTACATTAAAGAAATTAGTTGAAATGAAACACCCAGATGTTGGATTTGGTATGACAGTTCAAGATAAAAACGCTCCTGATTTAGTACCATTATATAAAAAGAGTGAAGAATTAGGCATGGAATTTGCCACTGCATCATTACATAATTCATTTTATTTTGTAGAAGCTAAAAATATTATACATGATAGATTAATGGTTGCTCAAAATTTTGAAGACTTAATTAATGAATTACTTAATTCAAATTCACCTAAAAAGTGGTTTAGAGCGTATTTTAACCATGGATTAATCAATTATATCTTTGGACAAAAAAGATTACTTCCATGTGATATGTCATTTGATACATTCTTTATTGATCCATATGGAGATGTAATGCCATGTAATGGTACAAAAGATAAAGAAGTAATGGGAAATTTAAATAATCAAACTTGGGATGAATTATGGAATTCTAAACAAGCAGATGAAGTTAGAAAAAAAGTAAGATGTTGTGATAGAAATTGTTGGATGATTGGATCGGTATCACCAGCTATGCATAAATACATTTGGAAACCAGCTTTATGGGTTATTAAACATAAATTCTTAAGATTCTTTAAAAAGAAAAAATATTCAATGTATGAATTAAAAATTGTTAGAGATTATAGAGATGGTAAAGTATCTAAAGAAGATTTAGATAAATTATCAACATGTGATATGCATTGTACGGTTAATAATGGCTTATCAGATGCATCTAATGAACAATTAAGAACAATGTCTGGAGAGGATATTGTTAATAAAGATGTCAAACAACAAGGATATCAAGAAACAATAAGTAAATAAAATGGAGGGTATGATTATGGAAGGTAATATTTTAGTATCAATTTTAACACCTTCTTTTAATCGTGCTTCATTATTAAAAAAATTATATGACTCTTTAAGAAATCAAAGCGATTTTTCTTTTGAATGGCTTATTATTGATGATGGTTCAAATGATAATACAAGAGATGTATGTAATTCATTTACTAAAGATAAATTTGACATTAAATACATTTATAAAGAAAATGGTGGTAAACATACTGCAATTAATGAAGGTGTTAAATATTGTAAGGGAATATTAACATTTATTGTTGATAGTGATGATTGGCTAACATTAAATGCAATTGAAGAAATAAAAAAATATTATTTTAAATATAATAATTTAAATGATATAGCAGGATTTAGTTTCTTAAGACAATATCATGATGGAAAATTGAATATCACAAGTAATCATGAAAATGAATATATTGCTTCTTATAATAAAGTAAGAATTTACGAACAAAGAGTTGGAGATATGGCAGAAGTATATTTTACTAATATTTTAAAGCAGTACCCTTTTCCTGTATTTGAAAATGAAAAATTTTTAGGAGAAGATGTTATTTGGATAGAAATTGGAAAAAAATTTAATTTAGTTTTTATTAATGAACCAATATATGTTTCAAATTATTTAGATAATGGTTTAACAAAAAATCGTAGATATAATAATATTAAGTCATGTAATGGCTGTTATTATAGAGCAAAAGAAATTTTAAACATTAAATTACCTTTTAAATTGAAAATTAAAACAATAATTCAATTATATGTCTATGGTAAATTTGCTAAAAAAGATTATAAACAAATAAAAAAAGATTGTAATCATAAATTTTTATTGGCATTATTACATTTTCCAAGTTATATTTTGTATAAGAAATGGAAAAAGTGTGGGGGTGGAGAAATACTATGAAGTTTTTTAGAAACCTTATTTCTTTAAAAATAAGCGATTTTTTAGTTTTAGTTGTAATAATACTTCTTATGTTAAATGATTTATTTAATTTTACATTTTTATCTTTCTGTGATGAAATCTTTGGTATTTTTTGTTTCTTTGGAATTTTAATTAAATTATTTTTAATGTATAAAAAAAAGAACGATAGTCATGAAGTTAAAGGAATAATAATTATGGCCTTTTTATTTTTGCTTTTAATTGTTGGATTGATAGGGAATATAATAAGTAATATTCAAAATAATTATTTTCTTGTTTTAGAAGATGCATTTGTTTTTTTTAAACAATATTTTTATCTACTATTTATGTATTTAAATAGCAGCAAGTTAAATTTAAAGAAAGATATAACTTTGTTAAATTATATTTCAAAAACCATGATAATTGTATTGTTTTCATGTGCTATTTTAAGTAATATATTTTCTATTGGAATGATTGGTTATAATGGTGGCTTTTGCTTTTTAGCAACATTTGGGGGAACAGTTTCTAATTGGATTATTATATTTTTATGTATAATATATTTTTGTAATTCAAAATACAAATTTGCATTTTTACTAATGTCAATTATTACAATTTTATTATGCAATTCTGGCTTGGGAACTTTAGGAATTGTAATGTTTGTTTTATATGAGTTAATTTATAGAAAAGAACATATTAAAATATCATTAATTTTACCTATTATTTTAATTGGATTAATTGTCTCTTTTAATGAAATTAAAGAATATCTTTTCAATTCTAATGCACCACGAAGCATTTTATATCAATACTCGTTTATTACAGCAAATAATTTTGCACCATTAGGATCTGGTTTTTGTACTTACGCTTCACAAGGAGCTGCCAAAAATTATTCTTTATTATATTATCAGTATGGATTTACAAGTATATGGGGGTTAAGCTTAAGTTATGGAAATTTTTTGATGGATTCTTATTATCCAATGATAATTGGTGAATTTGGTTATTTTGGACTTTCAGTTTTTTTGTGCTTTATATGCTTTATATTTAATATTTTGATTAATTCAAAATATACAGAACAAAAAAAATATTCAATATTTTTATTTTTTTATTTATTAGTTTGTGGTATTGGTTTTGGTACTGGTAGCAGTTGGGGTTGTGTAACATATGTTTTAATTGTAATTTTTTCTAATACTATTTTGAATAAAAAAACAGAAAATGTGGAGAAATTCTATGAATTTGCAAAAAAATATTAATCTATTAGTTGTTGTATTACACTATAAATCTAGTGATGATACAATATCTTGTGTTAATTCGATACTTAATAAAAATGATAGTGTTATTAATGTCGTTATAGTTTGTAATGGATCTAATGATGAGTCGGATGAATTTATTTATAATAAATATTTTAATTATGATAATGTTCATGTTATTGTACTTGAAAAAAATTTAGGCTTTGCTTGTGGAATGAATGTTGGAATAAAATATGGAAAAGAAATTGGAGCAGGAATAATTGTTTGTGCAAATAATGATGTTGAATTTGTTCAAAATGATTTTTTTCGCATATTAGAAAGTAAATATTTTGAAAACACTTTTGGTGTGATTGGCCCAGATGTTATTAATTTAGATAATATTCATCAAAATCCGACATATATACCAAAAAAAATAAAAAAATATGCACTTAATGAATATAAAAAAACAATTAATGGTATAAAAAGATGTAAGTATTTCAAAGGTGTTTTTGAGTATATATATTGCATAATAAAAAAAGTATTTCCTAAAAAGAAAAAAAATAATGATAAAAATTCATTATTAAGATTGCATGGCGCTTGTATAATTTTTGGCAGTGAGTTTTTGAATGCTTATAATGGATTCAATGATGAAACATTTTTATATGGCGAAGAAGAAATATTGACATATATGTGTCTTAAAAAAAATATTAGTATGCAGTATTGTAATGAATTAAAAATACTTCATAAAGAAGCAAAAAGTACAAAAATAGTTTATAAAAATATTATAAAAAGACATTTAATTTTTTATGAAAATTATAGTCAATCATTAAAAATTCTTTTAAAACTTATAGAAAACGAGGAAAAATGAAAGGGATAATTTTAGCAGGTGGTACAGGTACTCGTTTGTACCCATTAACATTAGTTACGAGTAAACAATTAATGCCAGTGTATGATAAACCAATGATTTATTATCCATTGAGCTCTTTAATGCTTGCAGGTATTAAAGATATTTTAATAATTTCAACTCCTGTTGATTTATCTAGATTTAAAGAATTATTAGGTGATGGTAGTAGATTTGGAATTAATATTTCTTATAAAGAACAAAAAGTTCCTAATGGATTAGCACAAGCTTTTGTTATTGGTGAAGAATTTATTGGTGATGATGCGTGTGCATTAATATTAGGTGATAATATTTTTTATGGTGCTGGTTTAAAAAAACATTTATTAAATTCAGTTGAGAGAGCTAGAAATGGTATGGCTACTATTTATGGATATTTTGTAAAAGATCCAGAAAGATATGGTGTAGTTGAATTAGATGATAATTTAAAACCAATATCTATTGTGGAAAAATCTAGTAATCCACCATCAAATTATTGTGTTACTGGATTATATTTTTATCCTAAAGGTGTTAGTGAATTAGCTAAAAGAGTTGAATTGTCTCCAAGAGGAGAATATGAAATAACAACTTTAAATAATATGTATTTAAAAAATAAAAATTTATATGTTACTTTATTAGGTAGAGGCTATTCATGGCTTGATACTGGAACTCATGAATCATTAGTTGATGCTTCTAATTATATTAAAATATTAGAAGATCATCAAGGAATAAAAGTTTGCTGTCCAGAAGAAATAGCCTATATTAATGGTTGGATTTCTAAAGAAACATTATTAGAATCAGCTGAACTTATGAAAAACAATCAATATGGACAACATTTATTTAATGTAGCTAATGGAAAGATAAAATATTAATTTTATTTGAGGTAATATATGAATATTAAAAGGTACATAAGAAATGAAAAAAGAAAATTATATTTATTAAAAAAAATATTGAGACATTCTATGTGTTATGAAAAAATTGATTACATAAATACATATAAAAAAACGTTAAGTTCTTTTAGAAATAATAAAGTTGATATAAATAAAATAAATTTATCTCCAATTATAAAATATGATTGCTCAATTATTGTACCTATTTTTAATGTTGAACAATATGTTGAAGAATGCATTGAATCATTAATAAATCAAAAAACACAATATTCTTATGAAATTATATTAGTTAATGATGGCTCTACTGATGACTCATTAAAAATTATAAAGCAATATGAAGATAAAAAAAACGTTAAAATTATTAACCAAAAAAACAAAGGATTAGGAGCGGCAAGAAATGTTGGATGCGCAAATTCTAATGGTCAATACATTATATTTGTTGATAGTGATGATGTTGCAACCGCAAATTGTGTTGAAGATTTAGTGTCAGCAATAAAAAATAATAATTACGATGTTGTTATAGCTGATCATTCGTATTATGGTAAAAAAATTAAAAATAGGCAACGCAAAATTAAAGAAATAAAAAGAAATAAACAAGACTATTTACGAGGAGTTGCATGGGCAAGGATTTATAAAAGAGAATTATTTTATAATTTTTCTATGTTTGAGAATTGTTGGTATGAAGATGCGAGTAATGCATTAATATTACCTTATTTTGTTAAAAAAGTTGGTTATTTAAATGAAATAGTCTATTTATATAGAAAACGTGAAATGTCAATAATGCAAGAAACAAATAAAAGTAGCAATTATAAACAAATCGATGCTATTTATATTGTTGATAAATTTTATGACTATGTTATGCAAAATAAATTATCAATTAACAATGAAAATTATTCAACCATTATTGATCAATTAACTGCTGCGTTAGCACCAAGAATAAAAAATCAAAGTGAATTAATAAAGAAAAATGTTTTTATATATGCATATGATATACTTTACAAATTCAAAAAGTTATTATCGAAAAGTGATCATAAAAAACTTAATTTCTACGATAAGAATATGGAAAAGATAATTTTGACTTTAGATTATGAAAATTGGAAATAAAATAGGAGAATTTATTTATGTTTATTTTTAATAAAACTGAAATAGAAGGTGTTTATGTTATTGAACCAAAAGTATTTGGAGATAATCGTGGATACTTTATGGAAACATATAATGAACAAGAATTTAAAAATAATGGATTAGATTATAATTTTGTTCAAGATAATCAATCTAAATCTAAAAAAGGTGTTTTAAGAGGATTACATTTTCAAAAGACTCATCCACAAGCAAAATTAGTAAGAGTACTTGAAGGTGAAGTATTTGATGTTGCTGTTGATTTAAGAAAAGGTTCTAAGACTTATGGTAAATGGGTTGGTGTAATCTTATCAGAAGAAAATAAAAAACAATTTATGATTCCAAGAGGTTTTGCTCATGGTTTTGTTGTATTAAGTGAAACAGCTGTATTTGCATATAAATGTGATGATTTTTATCATCCAGAAGATGAAGGTGGAATCATGTGGAATGATCCTGATATAAATATTGAATGGCCTTATAAAGGCGAATTATTATTATCTGAAAAAGATAAAGTTCATCCTTTATTAAAAGAATGTGAAATTGAATTTTAGGGGATTAATTTATGATTAATAAAGATTTAAGAATTTTAGTTACTGGTGTTAAAGGACAATTAGGATATGACGTATGTCGAGAATTAAAAGAAAGAGGATATACAAATTATAAAGGGATTGATATTGAAGATTTAGATATAACTGATGAAATAGCAGTTAATAAATATATTGAAGAATTTAAACCTGATATCGTTATTCATAATGCAGCATGGACAGCAGTAGATAAAGCTGAAGAATTTAAAGATAAAGTTTATGCAGTTAATGCATTAGGCCCAAAATATATTGCAGAAGCATGTAAAAAAATAAATGCTACTATGATGTTTATTTCTACTGATTATGTTTTTCCTGGTAATGGAGAAAATTATTATAAAGAAGATGATCCTAAAGGTGCTTTAGGAGTATACGGTAAAACTAAAAGTAATGGTGAAGATTTTGTTAAATCAATATTAGATAAATATTTTATTATTAGAATATCTTGGGTTTTTGGTATTAATGGAAATAACTATGTTAAAACAATGTTAAGACTTGCTGAAACTAAAAATGAATTAAATATTGTTTGTGACCAAATTGGTTCACCAACATATACATATGATTTATCTAAATTAATGTGTGATATGATTGAAACAAATAAATTTGGAGTGTATCATGCAACTAATGAAGGAATTTGTTCATGGTATGAATTTACTAAATATATTTTTGAAGTAGCAGGTATTACAAATGTTAAAGTAAATCCAATTACTACAAAAGAATATCAATCAATGGTAAAACAAGCATATAGACCATTAAATTCAAGAATGTCAAAAGACAAACTTGTTAAAAATGGTTTTAATAGATTACCAGATTGGCATGATGCAGTAAAAAGATATATTCATGATGAATTAAAGAGGTAAGTATATGTCTAAATTCTTAGTAACAGGTGGAGCAGGTTTTATTGGAGGAAACTTCCTTCACATTATGGTAAATAAATATCCAAATGATCAATATGTATGTATTGATGCTTTGACATATGCTGGTAATATGGAAACATTAGAGCCAATTATGAATAAACCTAATTTTAAATTTGTTCATGAAAATATATGTAATAGAGAAGCAGTATTTAAATTGTTTGAAGAAGAACATTTTGATTATGTTATTAATTTTGCTGCTGAATCTCATGTTGATAGAAGTATAGAAAATCCTGAAATATTTTTAAAAACAAATATATTAGGAACACAAGTA
>CAJKZK010000046.1 GCA_905204225.1 uncultured Bacillota bacterium | reverse complement strand
ATATAAATAATATATAAATAATTAATAAAAACACTTTGCTTTTTAATGAAAAAGTGGTTTAATTTTTTCTATATAATTTATGAGGAGAAGAAATTATGAAAAAAAGGACAATTATTACTTTAGGTCTATTAATGGCCACATGTTTTATGCAATCTTGTGATTCAACACCTTCTAGTACTGTAATCCAAGATCCGACTGAAAATATTGAAAAAGCTTTAATTAAAGCTCGAGAAACTGTTAATTTTAATGGAAATATTACTGCTATTTATGTTGATGATGGAGATACTTATAATGAAGGAGAATTAGATTTTTCTATTACTGATTCCTTCATGGAATGGAAAAAGACATTTAAAGATGCTTCCAATAATACAGTTAATTATGATTATTCATTTTTTAAAGATAATGATAATAAAATGGCTTATAAAAAATTAAATTTAAGAAATGAAGTTCAAACTTATCAATTTCTTAATCCTAAAACTGACAAAGTTATGGACTATGACACATATTGTGCTAATCCATTTAAATCTATAGATGCTCTTGATTTTGAACTTATAGAAGAAAGATTATATTTAGATGAATCTAAACTTAGTTTATTTAAAGGCTTAGTTGATTTATCAAGTGTTACTAATTATATTTTATTTGATTTTGAAATAAGTTCAGTTTCTTTTGGATTTAATGGTGATAAATTTACTGATGTAATTATTACAACTAGTCCAAGAGAAGATTATTTTATTAATCCAGCTGATTTCTTTTATGATTGTTCATTTAATTTGATTTTTCCTGGTGAATTAACTATGACTGAAATCAAAACAAAAACTCATAGAGAAGAACATACAATATTAGATAATGCTTTAAAAGAATTTAATAAAGCTTTTGAGGGTAAAAATTATACTATTCATGCTGAAGATGTTGAAAGTGGTGGCGAATTTGGTGCTTCTTATGATAATTATGCTACTGATAAAGGATTCTTTAGTGATTTCAAAGTAGAAATGGAAAATTATAAATATGGTTATGCATTGAAAGATGATGGAAAATATTATCGTTATCGTTATTGTGTTTCAGGTGATAAAAAAGGAACTTATAAATTTTATACAGCTGAAACATCATATAGATATTGTAAAGAAAGAGAAGATTTAGAACCTGATTTTACATCATTTGCTAGTGAATTTTTTATTAAAAGCAATAATTCATTTGTAACTACTAATTCTGATGTCTCAACTGAAATATTTAAGAAGATTGCTCCATTTAATGATAGTCAATATACATTTGAAGCAAATAAAATATTCTTTAATTTAGAAGATAATAAGATTGTTTCTTGGGGTGCGGTTGTTAGTGATATATCTAGTGGATATGTAGATACAATTACATACACTCTTAAAGATGTTGGAACAACTAAATTACCAGTGGAGGTTGCTTAATATGAAAAAATGCATATTATTAATTCCTTTATTAACAATTTGTTTATTAAGTGGTTGTGATAATAATAATACTAGTTCTGAAATGCCTAATACATTAACTAATGCATTAAATTATAGCCGAGATCATTCTTTTTCTGTTTTAGGTTCTGCATATTTAGTATATGAAAATGAAGATGTTGATAACGATTTATCAAGTTTTGATATAAATAATGTATTTGATAAAGGGATTTTATCTAGTAAATTAGTTTATCATTATCAACTTGATGATGGTAATGTATTCAATGATGAATATAATGCAACATATTTTGCTAAAGATGATGGTTTTACTTATAGAAGAGAACTAGCATTAAATAATACTGTCGTAGATAATCCAGTTTATGGTAAATCTGGTGATAAAATAAAATTTGAAGAAAATTTTGATTCACCATTTAAATCATTAAAATATTCAGATTTTGTTAAAATGGAAGATTCATTCTTATTAAAACCACAAGTTAGTACTGGATTTACTACAACTTTAACTCAACAAAGAATGTCTACTAAAAAAACTACATTTAAAATTGAAGGTGGAAAATTTGCGTCAATAGTTATTAATACAAGTTCTTCATCATCAATTGTAAGTGGATTATCAATGTCTTATAGATATGAATTAGATTTTGTTTGGGATGTAAAAGGATCTATTCCTAGTATTACTCCATTTAAACATGAAAAATATCATGATGATTTAGAAAATGCATTATTCACTTTGAATAGAGATTTAAATAAAAAGAATTATACTGCTGATACTGTTTTAGAAGTTGATAATAATTCATCTAATACTACATTCTTTGCTACTAGTGAAGGTATTTATTCTGATGCTGTTGATTCATATAATAAAACATATGGAGTCAAAAAAGAAGGCTCTTCATATTATGAATTTGTTGTAAGTGTAGATAAAGAAGGAAAACAAAAAATAACAATTTATGATGATGATCCAATTGATGGTAGCTTATTATATCCACAATATTCATCTTTTGCTCCAGAAATGTTTACTAAAGTAAATGATGAATTTGTTGCTAATGCTGGTACTGAAAGTGCAATTATTAGCTTAATTGCTCCATATACAGAAGCTAATTATTATGCTAATTATATTACATCACTTAAAATTAAATTAAGTAATAATAAATTTGATCATCTATATTTAGAATTTTATGATTATCAAAATAATATTAGTGGAAATGCAACTATAACATATAAAGATATAGGTAATACAGAATTGCCAATCATATTTTAGGAGGGAAATTAAAATGAAAAAAAGAATATTATTAATACCACTTTGTGTAATGGCTTTAGTTGCTTGTGACCATGTCACTTCATCAAGTAGTCAATCAACTAGCTCATCAAGTAGCGCTACAACTGAAATTGTTTTACCAAAAACATTAGAAGAAATTAAATCAAATTTTGAAAAAACTGAATTTAATGGATATTCATTTGCTGATAATGAAAATGGTGAATATAAAGGAACTTCTACTTTTAAAGAAAATGAAATCTTTGTTAAAGGTAATAAAAAAGATGATGGTGCGACAGATGAATTTGTTATTTATAAAGGTTATGCTAATAATAAATTTTATGATATTGAAGATAATGTTGCTAGAAAAGCAATGGTTAAAAATATTGTTGAAACAAAACAAGACACTACAACTGAAATTACTTTAGAAGAAGCAAAAAATGAAATAGCATCTGTTAAATATAATAAAGAATGGTTTAGTAAATACACTGCTACTATTTTTACTAGTGATGCTAAATTTAATGTTGAATTAAAAGATAATATGTATGTAGCTACTTTAAATACATTCTTAGGTGGTACTAAAGTTGCTTCATCTACAATGAAATTTTCTGGTGATAATAAGTTTCTAAGTGGAGAAATTGTCTTTAATCAATGGACTACAGAAAATTTTGATACAACTAAAAAGGAACCTATTGATGAAGATCAAAAACCTGTAAGTTCATATGTAAAATCAATTGAATATAAATTTGAAGAAAAAGGTGATACAACTAAATTAGATGTTGATGTTTCTAATTATTTTGTAAAATCATTAGATGAATTTTATGTTTCTTCATTTGATGATAAAAAAGCAAATGATGGAAAAGGTGTAGCAGGTAAATATTTATCATTAGATATAAGAAAATTTTCTCCTTCAACAGCTTTAAATACATCAATGGCTGATTTTAAATTTACATTATCATCAAATCCAGAAGTAATTGAAATAACTGATTCTGGATTTGCTAAATGTTTAAAAGAAGGAACTGCAACAGTTACAATCAAAGATTTAGCTAATAATATTTCTTTAACAAAAGATATAACAGTTGAAACACCTGCATTAACTTCTATTTGGTTAAGTACAAGCAATAAAAATTTAACTGTTGGAGATAAACAAACAATTAAAATTGAAGCTTATCCTGTTGATTCTAAAGATGAACTAGAAGTATTTTCTAGCGCCAATGATGTTCTTTCTGTTGGTACAATAAGTAATAGAACAAGTGTAGAAGTAACTGCTTTAAAAGCTGGAAATGCTGCTATAACTGTTAGAAGTAAAAAAGATACATCAATTTCAAAAAGTATTGATTTTGTTATTAAAGAAAAATCAACAAGTGTAGATAGTACATGGTTAGTTGGTGAATGGAAACATGCTAATACAGTATTTGATACAACATTTACATTTAATAGCGATGGTACAGGTGAAGTTTCACAAACAGTTATTGAATATAAAATTCAACAAAGTACGACTTTTAAATGGGAATATAATGGACAATTGGTTTTCACAGATTGGGGAAGAGATGAGTTCTTGGCAAAACCAACATCTATAAATGTTGCAAGTGATAAATCATCGATTTCTTTAGAAATGAAATGCGATGATACTGAAGGATTTGTTAATGTTAAAATGACTTTGAAAAAATTTAATGATACTTCATGGCTTGTAGGTACCTGGAATGCTGATGATGATGACTTTGGAACAACTGTTATGGTGTTTAAAGCTGATGGAACTGGAACAATAAAAAATGGACCATCATATAGTAGTGCTAAATCTTTTTCTTGGACATATGATGGCAAAACATTATCATTTCCTGAAGATGATTGGAAACCTACAATGTATTGGGTAAGTAAAGTCGTTTCAGTATCAAAAGATAGAATTGTAATTAATTTTGAAGATGATGATGGATTTTATAATGGTGTTGCTTTTACTAAAGCTGCATAATTTAAAATAGATTAATAATTATAATTAAAAGAGATTAGGATTAATTCTTAATCTTTTTTTCATTTGTTTTGTATCCAATAAATATATTTTAGTGTATTATTTAAAATGTAAATGAGAAGAAATTTATGAAATTAAATGAATTAGAAGTTGGTAAAACTGCCAAAGTTGTTAAAGTTGGCTCATCTGGAGCTATTAGACAACATTTTTTAGATATGGGTATTATACCTGGAACAGAATTAACTTTAGAAAAATTTGCTCCTATGGGTGATCCTATGGAATTAAGAATACATGGTTATGAATTAACTTTAAGAGTAGCAGATGCTAGTGAAATTGAAATATCTATGCCTTATGATAAACCTCTTGAAGTAAATAATATTTGTTTAAATAAAGAAGTACATCCTGGTTTTGGAGAATATGGTAAAGAACATAATCATTTAGATGAACATCCACTTGATAAAGATGTTAAATTGACTTTTGCATTGGTTGGAAATCAAAATTGTGGTAAAACAACATTATTTAATCAAATTACAGGTATGAATCAACATGTTGGTAATTTTCCAGGTGTTACTGTTGATCAAAAAAGTGGTACTATTATAGGTCATGAAAATACATTAGTGACTGATTTACCAGGTATTTATTCTTTGTCACCATATAGTGATGAAGAAATTGTTTCTAGAGATTTTATATTAAAGCAAAAACCTAAAGGAATTATTAATATTGTTGATGCAACATCTATTGAAAGAAGTTTATATTTAACATTACAATTAATGGAATTAGAGATTCCTTTAGCTTTAGCTTTAAATATGATGGATGAAATGACTGGTAATGGAGGGTATATTGATGTTAATAAAATGGAGAAATTATTAGGTGTACCAGTTGTACCAATATCTGCAAAAAAGAATGAAGGTGTTAATGAATTAATAGATCATGCTATACACGTTTGTTATTATCAAGAAAAACCTAAGGTTGTTGATTTTTGTAATGAAAATGATAATTGTGGTGCAGTTCATAGAGCTATTCATGGCATTATGTATTTAATTGAAGATCATGCTAAAGAAGCTAATATTCCTCTTAGATTTGCTGCTACAAAAGTAATTGAAAATGATCAATTAGTTATTGATGCTTTAAAGTTAGAAAAAAATGAATTAGATATGATTGAACATATTGTTATACAAATGGAAAAAGAAAGAGGGTTAGATCGTTCTGAAGCTATTGCTGATATGAGATATAATTTTATTCATAATATTTGTAAACAATGTGTATGTAAGCCTCACGAATCAAAAGAACATATAAGAAGTAAAAAAATTGATAAAATTTTAACTGGAAAATATACAGCAATACCTATGTTTATTTTAATTTTAGGTTTAGTATTTTTCTTAACATTTAATGTGATTGGTTATTCATTACAAAATTTATTACAATTTGGTATTGATAATTTAACTAGTGTAATTGATACTGCATTTACTAATTGGAATGTAAATCATATTATTTATTCACTTGTTGTTGAAGGTATATTTGGTGGGATTGGAAGCGTTATTTCATTTTTACCAATAATAGTAGTGTTATTTTTCTTTTTATCAATTTTAGAAGATTCTGGTTATATGGCTAGAATTGCCTTTGTTATGGATAAATTATTAAGAAAAATTGGTTTATCTGGTAAATCAATTGTACCTTTATTGATTGGGTTTGGTTGCACTGTACCTGGAGTAATGTCTACAAGAACTTTATCATCAGATCGTGATAAAAAAATGACAATTATGTTAACTCCTTTTATGTCATGTTCGGCTAAACTTCCTATTTATACATTTTTATCAGCAATATTTTTTAAACAATATGCATGGATAGTTACAATTTGTTTATATATTATTAGTATTTTAATAGGTATTTTAGTAGCTTTTATTTCTAAAAAATTTGTTTTTAAAGGAGAAGCTATTCCATTTGTTATGGAATTACCTAATTATAGATTACCTGGACTTAAAAATGTAGGTCAATTATTATGGGAAAAAGTAAAAGATTTTATAAAAAGAGCTTTTACTATAATATTATTAGCTAGTATTATTATTTGGTTTTTACAATCATTTAATTTTAATTTAGAAATGATTAATGATTCAAAAGAAAGTATGCTTAGTGTTATTGCTGGTTTTATAAGTCCTATATTTGCTCCACTTGGATTTAATGATTATAGGATTACTACTTCTTTAATTACTGGTATATTAGCTAAAGAAAGTGTTGTTTCTTCATTAATGATATTATTTGGTTCTGAAGCTAATATTGCTAGTTCAATAAGTATATATGGTGCATTTTGCTTATTAATATTTTCTTTATTGTACACCCCATGTATAGCAGCTCTTGCAACTATAAAAAAAGAATTAAATTGGAAATGGGCGATAGGTGTTTGTTTGTTTCAAATTGTTATAGCTTGGTTATTTAGTGGATTATTTAGCTTAATATTTCATATTATTGGAGTAATGTAAATGAATTTAATTTCTTGGATTATTTTAGCTTTAATAATATTAATAATTATAATTGTTATTATTTTTATGATTAAAGACAATAAAAAGGGATGTTGTGGTTGCTCAAATAAAAATTGTATTTATAAGAAAAATAAAAATGATAGATAAAATATTTAAAATAGAGTATATTTGATTTGAAAGGAAAATAAAATGAAAAAATTATTAATTATTTTGTTTGGATTATTGTTATTTAGTTGTGTTAATACTTCTAGTAGTTCTAATATTTCTACAAGTAGTTCAACTTCAAGTGAAACTAATACAAGTAGTGTTAGCGAAATAAATAATTCATCAAATAAAGAAAGTTCTAGTAAATCTACAAGTAGTGAAAATTCTAAAACTATTGAATTACCTTTTATTTAATTATTGACATTTATTATTGTTTAGTTTAAGATTAATTCTACATGAGGAGTAGCGTCCTAGAAGTAAATTCGTCAACACGATTAAAATCCGGATTTACTAATCTTTAATAGATTATGCAAGATCATGATATTTTCATGGTCTTTTTAATTTGTTGACCATTGAGAGGGGTATATATGGAATCTTATAATCAAAATCTTAAAGAACTTATTAAAGATCTTAATTCTGATGTTAATTATGGTTTAACAGAAGAAAAAGTAATTGTTTCACGTGAAAAGAATGGTGAAAACAAGCTAGTAGAAAAAAAGAAGAAGAATTTCTTTCAAAAATTAATTGAACAATTTAAAGATATTATGATTATTATCTTAATAATTGCTGCTATTATTTCTTTTGTATTAGCATGTTTAGGTAGTGATCCAATGGAGTTTATTGAGCCTGCTTTAATTATTTTTATTGTTTTTGTAAATGCTTTTATTGGTGTTATTCAAGAAAATAGAGCAGAAAAGGCTCTTGATGCTTTAAAAAATATGTCTTCTCCTCATGCACGTGTTTTAAGAGATGGACAAGAAAAAATAATTAATACTTCTTTACTTGTTCCTGGTGATATTATTTATTTAGAAGCAGGTGATTATGTTCCTGCTGATTGTAGGTTAATAGAAAGTGTTAATTTAAAAGCAGAAGAATCTAGTTTAACTGGTGAATCTTTAGCTAGTGAAAAAGATGCAAAAGCTGTTATTAAAAATAAAGTAGGGGTTGGAGATAGAACAAATATGGTATTTTCTGGTTGTTCTATTACTTATGGTACTGGTAAAGCAGTTGTTACAAGTACTGGTATGAATACTGAGATTGGTAAAATTGCAAATTTATTAAATAATGAAAAAGAAATAAAAACACCTCTACAACAAAAATTAGCTCAATTAGGTAAATATTTAGGTATTATTGCTTTATTAGCATGTATAATTGTTTTTATTGTTGGCTTGATTGATAAACAATCTCCACTTGAAATGTTTATGACAAGTGTTTCATTGGCAGTATCTGCTATTCCTGAAGGATTACCTGCAGTTGTTACAATTGTATTATCTTTAGGTGTAGCAAGAATGGCTAAACAAAACGCGATTATTAAATCTTTACCTGCAGTTGAAACTTTAGGTAGTGCTTCAATTATTTGTTCAGATAAAACAGGAACTTTAACTCAAAATAAAATGACAATAGTTAAAAGTTATGTTGATGATGAAGAATTAATTGATTTTAATAAAGATGTTGATGATAAAACAAAAAAATTAATAATGTTTGGTGAATTATGTTGTAATGGCAGTGTTAATTTTGAAAATAACAAAGAAATTCATCTTGGTGATCCAACAGAAACTTCAATTATTGTAGCAGGACATAAATTAGGATTTGATAAAAATGAATTAAATAATAAATATCCTAGAATTAATGAAATACCATTTGATTCTGATCGTAAATTAATGTCAACAATTAATGAAATTGATGGTAAATATTATCTTATTGTTAAAGGTGCATTTGATATTATGGCTACTAGATGCATAAAAGGAAATATTTCTAAAGCTCAAATAATTAATGAAAAAATGTCTCAAGATGCTTTAAGAGTATTAGCAATAGGATATAAAATTTTAGATAAATTACCAGAAAAAATTGATATAAATTTAGAAAATGATTTAATATTTGTTGGATTAGTTGGTATGATTGATCCACCTAGAAATGAAGCAAAACAAGCTGTTTATACTTGTTTAAAAGCTGGTATTAAACCAATTATGATTACAGGAGATCATGTTATAACTGCTACTAGTATTGCTAAACAATTAGGTATATTTAAAGATGGTGATTTAGCTCTTACTGGAGCTGAACTTGATAAAATGAGTGAAGAAGAATTAAATCAAAAAGTTGAAAGGATTTCTGTATACGCTAGAGTATCTCCTGAAAATAAAATTAGAATTGTTAAAGCATGGCAAAATAAAGGTGAAGTAGTAGCAATGACTGGAGATGGAGTTAATGATGCGCCAGCTTTAAAAGCTAGTGATATTGGTTGTAGTATGGGAATTACTGGAACTGATGTAGCTAAAGGTGCAAGTGATATTATTTTATCAGATGATAATTTTGCTACTATTGTAGAAGCAGTTAAAGAAGGTAGAGGAATTTATTCTAATATTAAAAAAGTAGTGGGCTTTTTATTGAGTACAAATATTTCTGAATTAATCGTGGTTTTCTTAGCAATGGTTATTTGGAAAGAATCTCCATTTATTTCTATCCAATTATTATGGATAAATTTAGTTACTGATTCTTTACCTGCAATTAGTTTAGGTGTAGAAAAAGTAGATGATGATATTATGGATTATAAACCAAAACCTAAAAATGAAAGCTTATTTAGTCATGGATTTGGTATGAGAATAGTATTACAAGGTTTATTATTTTCCATAATAGTTTTAGGTGCATTCTTTATAGGAAAAGCAATTACTAATGGTAGTACTATGGGTGGTAGTACATTAGCATTTATGGTATTTAGTTTAATTGAATGTTTCCATGCTTATAATATGAGATCTAATCATTCATTATTTAAAATTGGCTTTTTTAGTAATAAAAAATTAAATATTTCTACATTTATTTCTATTTTATTAATATGTTTTGTTTTATTTGTTCCTGGAGTTAATGAAGCATTTAATATGATATATTTACCTTATTATGGTTATTTAATAGGAATAGGATTATCATTTATTCCATTAATATTTATGGAATGTTCTAAAGCATTTGGCTTAATTAAACATCAAAAATAAATAAAATATATATTTAATAAATCAATGGTTATTGAGTATTCAATAGCCATTTTTAGTTATTTTAAATTTATAAAATAAATATTTTTTTGCAATAATTTTTTATAATATTTGCAATGTTTAATGTTTAAAAAAAGTAATAAAATATTGATATGAAAGCGTTTGCATGGTGGAGGAAAAATGAATATTTTAATAAAAACAAAAGATAAAATAAAAAAATATCAAAAACCATTAACAATTACATTAAGCTCCTTACTTGCTTTGGGGTTTGTAGGAAGTGTTATTGGTGCAATATTTAGTGGTGGCGAATTTTCTCAAATTGAGGAAGTTGAGCCTATTAAAGGAATTTTTAGACTAACTGAAAGTTGTTATAGTGATTCTTATATTGCAGGTGATCATTTTAATTTTGATAAAGAAAAATCAAAAATACTTTTAGTTGCAAAAGACCCTGCTATTGAAAGAGTGGTTAAAATTGATGATTTGCCTTCTAGTGAATATGGATTTATGATTAATGGACAAGGTGAATATTATCAAGATGCATCATCAATAATTATGGATAAAAATATAAATACTATTTCAGTTGTTAGTAGAGTATATCGTGAATTAAAATATGATATTCCGGTAAATGTTTATGGTGGAATTAATAATGAAGTATTAAAACCTTCATTACTTATTGAAGCTGAAAATGCTGATTTATATGATGCTAATGGTAAATTGTTAACTCAAGAAGAAAAAGAAACTTTACCAACAATTGAAAAACCTTATATTTCTAATAAAGGTACAGATATTAAAGGCACTGAATGTAGTGGTGGAGCTGCTTTAAGAAATATATCAAAAGGTATGAAAGTTGATTTTAGATTTGTTAGTAGTAAAGATGTTACTACAAATATTAATTTAAAAATTTGTCAAAGAAAAAAAGCGTCAAATTTTGATGATGGATATAAAATGACAATAAATGATAATTTATTTTTAACGAATGCTACTATACCTCAAGGTGATGGTTTTTTTACACCTTATACTGTTGAGTTGAAAGATATTTCATTAAAAAGAGGTGTAAATTGTATTAGCTTTTCATATAACATAGCAAATCCTCATAATTTAGATGCTTTAGAAATACTTTCTTCAGGAGAAGAGAATATTTTTGGTAATATGGATGCAATAGTTGAGTGAGGTTATTTATGGATTTTTTAAAGAAATTAGGTTTAAGTATTAAAGATAATTTTTTAACTAAAACTTATGGGTTTTATGTTGGGTTAGCTTCATTTATTATAATGATTTTAATTACTTGTATATATTGTGGAATTGGTTCAACTTTATATAATTCTAATGTTATGTTATATGTAATATTAGGTATTTGTTTATTTGTTGTATTTTCAATTTTTAAAGAAACAGCTTTATTAAGTCAAGTATCAGTGGTTGTATTTAGTTTTTTATCTTTTTGTGCATTTGCTAACACTGATGGTTTAATTGATTACGTTTCAACACAATTCTTTGATGGATTTACTTTAGCAAAATTATTTGCTTTAGATTATCATTTTTGGTTAAGTATTATCTTGATTTTATTAGCTTTTATTGTTTCAAGTGTTGCTTTATATATGCCACAAAATAAAACTAAAGAAATTAAATAAGGAAAAGAGGTAAGTAATATGAAAAAGAAAAAAAGTAAATTATTACTTGTAAGTAAAATTTTATTTCATAGCTCATTTGTGATTTATGGTTTAATTGCAACTGCTGGTCCAATGTTACTTGGTAACGCCGCAATTATCAATAGTACATTTGGAATTAAAACCCAAATTGGAAGCGGAAGTGGTGATGGAAGTAGCACTTATTTTAATACAAAATATAATAAAATGTCAGAAGTAAGAGATGCTAGTTTACAAATTATTGAAGAAACAGTTGCTGAAGGTGCTATTTTATTAAAGAATGATAATAATGCTTTACCATTAGCTAAAGGTGATAATGTTTCTGTTTTTGGTTTTGCTTCTCATTATACTGTCCATACTGGTCAAGGTTCTAGTGGATCATCAAATAAAGCTAGTAGAGTTTCAATAAGTGATGGTATTAAAAATGCTGGTTTAAATGTTAATGAAGCATTATATGATTATTATAAAACAACTGATACATCATCATTTATAAGTGGTGGAAGCGCTAGTAATTTTATGGCAGCTTCTGGACAAGAAACACAATTTGTTGTTAATGACGCTAATTGGAATAGTTTACCATCTGAAAAAGAAAATAAAGCTAAATCTGCAATTATGGTTATTGCTAGAACTGCAGGTGAAGCTGAAGATCTTTATATGGATACCACTATGGATGGTGAAAATGGAGATAGAATCATTGTTAGCAAAAAAAATCATAATAATGTTTCAGGTAGTGTTGGTGATGCTCTTGAGTTATCTAATAATGAAAAATCAGTTTTAGAAGGCTTAAAAGCATTAAAAGATGCTGGTAAAATTGATAATATTGTCGTTTTAATGAATACAGCAAGTGCACTTCAATGTGATTTTTTAGAAGATCCTAAGTATAATATTGATGCTTGTATGTGG
>CAJKZK010000045.1 GCA_905204225.1 uncultured Bacillota bacterium | reverse complement strand
GTGGAAAAAATTAATGGTGGATCTGTGAAAAATTTAAGCAATAATGATATAAATAATTTAGATATACTCGTACCTCCAATAGAGGTGCAGTGTGAAATTGTTAAAATTTTAGACAATTTCACAGAGCTTACAGCAGAGCTTACAGCAGAGCTTACAGCAAGAAAAAAGCAATATGAA
This sequence comes from uncultured Bacillota bacterium, assembly GCA_905204225.1. Classification (GTDB taxonomy): domain Bacteria; phylum Bacillota_I; class Bacilli_A; order RFN20; family CAG-449; genus CAG-449. The sequence goes on along the minus strand of CAJKZK010000045.1, from coordinate 12,738 downwards.
TATTATAGAGATAATTTGTTGAATTTTAACTTAAATGTAACTTATAAAAAACTTGGTGAATTATTTGTATTTAAAAATGGATTAAGTAAAGGAAAAGAATGCTTTGGAAAAGGCGTACCATTCATTAGATTTACAGATGTATATAATAATAGATCAATAACAAAAAATATTATTAAAGAATATGTTGAATGTTCATCTGAAGAAATTAATAAATTAAAAGTTAAAAGAGGAGATGTTCTTTTTACAAGAACATCAGAAACTGCTGAAGATGTTGGAATTGCATCAGTTGTTCTTGATGAAATTGAAAATTGTGTATTTAATGGATTTTCAATTAAAGCTACTCCAATTTGTGATGATTTGTTACCTGAATATTGTAAGTATTGTTTTTCAACAAAAGATTTTAGAAATTATGTAACGCAAAAATGCTCTTTTACAACTAGAGCATCTCTAACTGCAAGTACAATTTCAGAATATAAAATTGCAATACCTAGTCGAGATATTCAGCAAAGAATTGTTAATGTGTTAGATAACTTTGACAAAATTTGTTCGAATTTAAATATTGGTATTCCTGCTGAAATTGAAGCTAGAAAAAAACAATATGAATATTATAGAGAATTACTCTTGACAATGCCACAAAAAGGCTTACACTTAGACAGACAGACAGACAGACAGACAGACAGACAGACAGACAGACAGGCGATAATTAAGCTTATTCAATATGTATATGGATATATTAATGTTAATTTAGGAGAAATCGCTTCAATAACAAGAGGTGGAAATTTCCAAAAATCTGATTTTGTTAATCTAGGAAAACCATGTATTCATTATGGTCAAATATATACGCAATATGGTTTATATTCTGATAATGTAAAAACATATTTAAATGATGATGTTTTTAATAAATCTAAAAAAGCTAATAAAAATGATATAGTAATGGCTGTAACAAGTGAAAATATTGAAGATGTTTGTAAATGTGTCGCATGGCTTGGAGATGATATTGCAATAAGTGGCCATACTGCAATTATTAAACATCAACAAAATCCTAAATACTTATCATATTATTTCCATACTAAAATGTTTTTTAAGCAAAAAATTAAATTTGCACATGGCACAAAAATAATTGAAATTACTCCAAAAGATTTAGAAAAAATTATTATTCCATTGCCTTCGTTAGAAAAGCAAAACCAAATTGTAAAATTGTTAGATAAATTTGATTTACATTGCAACGATATTATGCAAGGATTACCTGCTGAAATTGAAAAGAGAAAGCAACAATACGAGTACTATAGAAATAAACTATTAACATTTAAACAAATTTAAAAGAAAGAGGGTTTTTATGGTAGATATACAAGTTATTGCATCAACAAACGAAAATACAGTTGTATCTGAATATGAAACTATTAGAACAACTGAAAATTCTTATGAAAGTGAATCAACTTTAGAACAAAAATTTATTAAATTGCTTCAAAGTCAAAGTTATGAATATTTATCAATTCATAAAGAAAAAGATTTAATTGAAAATTTTAGAAAACAATTATCGGTATTAAATAATTATGAATTTACTGATAAAGAATGGAATAATTTTTTTAAAAATGAAATTGCAAATGTTAAAGAGAGCATTGAAGAGAAAACATGGAAAATTCAAATTGATTATATAAAAGCAATTGATTGTGAAGATGGGAATAAAAGAAATATTAAATTAATTGACAAAAATAATATTCATAATAACAAATTACAAATTATTAATCAGTATACATCAACAGGAAACTATGATAATAGATATGATGTAACAATTTTGGTTAACGGATTGCCTTTAGTGCATGTTGAATTAAAAAGAAGAGGAGTTTCTATAAAACAAGCATTTAATGAAATAGAAAGATATCAAAGAGATAGTTTTTGGTCTGGATGTGGATTGTATGAATATGTTCAAATTTTTGTAATTTCAAACGGAACTGAAACAAAATATTATTCTAATACAACAAGAAATGCAAAAATTAAAGAAAATAAAAAATTAAATTCTAGTAAGAAAAAAACAAGTAACTCATTTGAGTTTACTTCATATTGGGCAGATGCAAATAACAAATGTATATATGATTTGATGGATTTCACAAAAACGTTTTTCTCTAAACATACATTACTAAATGTTTTGACTAAATATTGTGTTTTTACTTCTGAAAATTTACTTTTAGTTATGCGTCCATATCAAATTGTTGCTACAGAAAGAATTATTAATAAAATTGAAATTGCAAACAATTATAAATATTATGGAAGTAAAAAAGCTGGAGGTTATATTTGGCATACTACAGGAAGTGGTAAAACATTAACTTCTTTTAAAACTGCTCAACTTATTTCAAATAGAGAAGATGTTGAAAAAGTTTTATTTGTTGTAGATAGAAAAGACCTAGATTATCAAACTATGAAAGAGTATGATAAATTTGAAAAAGGTTGTGCTAATGGTAATAAATCTACAGCAATTTTAGCAAGACAATTAGCTAATAAAGACAAAAATGGCAATTATCATGAATATAAAATAATTGTAACTACTATTCAAAAACTTTCAAATTTTGTTAAAGCAAATAAAGAACATGAGATTTATGATAAAAAAGTAGTTTTTATTTTTGATGAATGCCATAGATCCCAATTTGGACAATTTCATTCATTAATTATAAAAGCATTTAAAAAATATTTTTTATTTGGATTTACTGGAACACCTATTTTTGCCATAAATGCAAAATTAAAAATTGAAAATGTTAATCTTGCAACTACTGAACAAGTTTTTGGAGAAAAATTACATACATATACTATTGTTGATGCAATTAGAGATGGTAATGTATTGCCATTTAGAATTGATTATGTTAATACTATAAAAGAAAAAAATAATATAAAAGACAAAAAAATAGTTGCAATTGATGAAGAAAAAATATTGTTAAAACCAGAAAGAATTTCACAAGTCACAAAATATATTCTTGAACATTTTGATCAAAAAACTAAGCGATATTCAGCTAATTACATATTTAATAAAATAATTAATATTGAAAAATTAGCAACAGATAAAAAAGATGCAATTAAAGTTGAAAATATGAAATGTCATATTAATGGATTTAATTCTATTTTTGCTGTTTCATCCATTAAATTTGCAAAAGCATATTATGAAGAATTTCAAAAACAAATGAAAGATTGGCCGGAATCTAAAAAATTGAAAATTGCAACAATTTTTAGTTATGGTGTGAATGAAAGTGATGATGAATTTTTATTGGATGATGAAAATTCGGATGATACATCTATGCTTGATGCTCCATCAAGAGATTTTTTAGAGTCAGCTATTGACGATTATAATAAAATTTTTAAAACAAGTTATGATACTTCAAGTGATAAGTTTGGTAATTATTATAAAGATGTTTCTTTACGAATGAAAAATAGAGAAATTGATATTTTAATAGTAGTTAATATGTTTTTAACTGGTTTTGATGCAACTACATTAAATACATTATGGGTTGATAAAAATCTTAAATATCATGGGTTGATTCAAGCTTTTTCAAGAACAAATAGAATTTTAAATTCAGTTAAAACCTATGGAAATATTGTATGTTTTAGAGATCTTCAAGAAAAAACTGAAGAAGCTATTGGCTTATTTGGTGATAAAGATGCAAAAGGTGTTGTTTTAATGAAAACATTTGAATCATATTATAATGGTTATGATGAAAATGGAAAACATTACGATGGATACTGTGAAGTAATAGAAAAATTGTTAAATAAATATCCAGTTGGTATGATGCCACTAGGTGAAAAAAGTGAAAAAGAATTTATATCATTGTTTAGTTATTTATTAAAATTATTAAATATATTATCTTCTTTTGATGAATTTGAAGGTAAAACATTAATTTCTGATTATGATATGCAAGATTATATGAGTATATATCAAAATTTACATGATAAATATAGACCTAAGAATAAAGAAAATAAGGAAGATGTGTCTGATGATTTAGAATTTGAAATGGAATTAATTAAATCAATGGATATTAATATAGATTATATTTTACTTCTTATAGAAAAATATCATGAAACTAATTGTTTAGATGGATCGATTGTTGCTTTTATACATAAAGCATTAGATTCTAGCTATGAATTAAGAAGTAAAAAATTATTAATTGAAGCATTTATAAATTCAATTAATGCAAATACAAATGTATCAGATGAATGGGCAATTTTTGTTAATAAACAATATACAAATGATTTATTAAAAATTATTAATGAAGAAAATCTTAAAGAAACAAATACAATACAATTTATGAATAATTGTTTTGAAAATGGTGAATTAAAAATAATTGGTACAGATATAGATAAAATCCTTCCTCCAATATCTTATTTTGCTCCAGTTAATCGTGTTGATGTAAAAAATAGAGTTATTGAAAAACTGCAATTATTTTTTGATAAATATAATGGACTAATTTAAATTACGAGGAATATTTAATGAATGTAAAAGGATTAAAATTTAATAAAAAATTAATACATCTTTTATATGATTCAATAGATTCAATTAATGTCAATAATCTTCATGGAATTGATGCATTTAATGCTTTTTCGTGGAAAGGTTTTAAAAAAGAAGAATTAAAAAATTTAATAAATTTATTTGTGTATTTGGATAACAATGATTTTTTTAAAAATTTTGATGATGATAAGACTTATATTTTTAATTATTCAACAGATGTTACAGAAATAGATATAGTAACAATTGCAGAAAAAGATAATAATCCAATTCTTATAGACATAGAATTAAAAAATGGTGATGAAGAAGATTTAATACCTAAAATGCAAGAACAATTAAGAAAAAGGAAAAATACTCATTTACCACAATTAATAAAGAAAAATTCATATTTTGTAATTGGTTTTGTGAATGAAAAATATGTCTATGGTTATTATAATGGATTAAAAATTTCTGAAATAGAAGATTTTGAAAAAGCAAAATTGGTTATAAATGGATTTTCTGAATATAAAAATGTTGAAGATTATTTAATGCAAACATCTAATTTGGCATCAATTGCAAAAATTTGTGATGATATAAAGAACGGTAGGTATAATTTTTATGAGGATACAAATAAGTTATATTTAAAATTAATTGATAAAATAGAAAAAGAAGATGCATTTATTGTATATGGTCATGCTGGAACTGGTAAAAGTGTTTTAGCTTTAAGATTATTTTTTGAAAATGAAAATACAAAAATTTTAATTGTTAATAGTAAATTATATAATGCTTTAAATTTTAATCATAAATATTATTTTGAAAGAAGAGCAACTTTTAATACCAATTACTTTTTAGATTTTATTGATAATGATACGATTAGTATAGTTGATGAATGTCAAAGAATTCCTATTGAAGTTATGGCTAAGATTATAAAAAAATCTAAAATGACATATTTATTTGGTGATAATAGACAAGCTTTTTATAATAATTCAACTTTATTAAAAGCAAAAGAACTTGAAAAAGAACTTAAAAATACTTATGGGTTTAAAGTATCATCTAAAGAAATAACAAAAACAAGAAGATATAGCGATGTTGTTGATAAAGCATTAAGTTTTTTAACTATTAAAGATCCTAAACCAAAAGATATTAAATTGCCAAATGACTATCAAATTAAATTATTTTATGATGAAAAGAAATTTTTGGAATATTATAAATCACTAGATGGTATTAAAAAAATTTATGTACCAGTTAATCAAGCAAATGTCGATGAAATAGAAATTGATGGTATAATATTTAAGAAAGCAAATTATAGAGATGATTCTTTTTCGATTTGGGCTGATTCGTTAAATTATTATGGTACTACTTATCATGCATTATCGTTTGACATAGACCATTGTTTTATATTTTTAAATAATATTCATATGATTAATTTAGGAAAAAAACAAGTAATGTTTTATAAAGATTCATATGATAAAGATCATATAGATGAAATTGATTTATTTTTAAATGAATTAAATGTTTTGTTTACAAGAGGAAAAAAATCATTAAATATTTATGTTGATGATATAGAGGCATATTTATATTTAAATTCTTTATTATTAAAATTGAAATAATAATTTATTTTGCTAACCCCAAAAATACTGCTATACTTTAAATGAAATAAACATTCCAAATTTATGCCGATATTAAATCTTTTAAAGAAGCAGTACTAATAAATAGTGAACTTATACTGGCAGAAATAATTGGCTCTCTTAAATAAAGACAATTATTATTTTATGCTCGTCTTTTTTTATGCTTGTATTTTATTTTCTACCATCTTCAGTAGGAGAAAAATGATGAATCGGTCAGTAGAAATTAATACATTTATAGACTTATTCTCATATGATTCAATATCAAACCATATTGAATTTAATGAAATATAAAAAGATCATCAAAATTCAAATATCAAATTATATCCAAATAAATGAAAGAAATACAAGAAACTATTTCTTAAGAAAAACAAAATTAAATAAACATTTTTTATTATATATTAGTTGTCTATTATAATTACTACAGCAAATATCATTAGAATTATTAAAAGTGTTTATATAAGTGAATAAAATAAAACTATATCTTTTCTTCTTTAATGAATGATAACAAACTAATTTATTTTAATATGTACCCAGTGAAATGAATACTTATAAAAAAGTGTTTTGTTCACTGGGTTAATTTTTTTTAAACGAGATTTTTTAATTTATCATTTCATTAGTAACAATTTTATCATATGGAATTTTTGTATCTTTATCTAGTTCACCAGCTTCTTTAACAATATCGATTAATTTATTAAAGTTGTCTTGGGTAAATCCAAGTTTATTTGGCCATGCCTCAATTTTTTTATAATTATTAATGACAGAAATTATTTCTTCATCTTTAGATGTTATAAAACTTGGTTTTAAATATTCAATGATTTTATTTGTTTCATTATTGTTTATATAATCTAATCCTTTTTTAATTGCATTAGTAAATTTTTTTAATTTATCTTTATTGTTTTCAAAATATGATTTTACTGATGAAAAACAAGTATATGGAACAATACCAGAATCTTTTCCAATTGATGATACAATGTATCCTTTTTTAGTAGCTTCAATTTGTGAAGCAGTTGGCTCAAATGCAGTTACATAATCTGATTCACCTGCGACAAAAACTCCAGATGTAGCATCAAAAGAGACATCAACTCTTATATTAACATCTGCATTTTTATCTTTGCCGTTTTGAGTTATTGTTAATCCATTCTTTTTTAAAACATGTTCAAGAGTCATTTCTGGCATACCACCTTTTCTTCCTCCAATAATTGTTTTTCCTTTTAACATAGAATAATCAAAATTATCTATTTTTTCTCTTCCTAATAAAAATGATCTATCTTTTTGAGTTAATTGAGCAAAGTTAATTGCATAATTTTCTTGACCATTATTATAAACATATACTGAAGCTTCTGGTCCCATTAAACCAATTTGAGCATCTTTTGATAATAAACTTGCCATAACTTTATCTGCTCCTGGAGTTGTAACGATATCAATATCTAAACCAACATCATTAAAAAAACCAGCATTTTTAGCAATATAAAGTGGAGCGTAAAATAATGAATGTGTAACTTCAGCAATTGTAATTTTATTATCATTATTATTGCAGCTTGCTAAAGAAAATAACATCATAGGAATTAGTAATATATTTTTAATTTTCATAATAACCTCACAGATTATATATATGAAAATATAAATTAGTTGTTATTAATTTGACATTTTTAATTAAAATAACATTTATAATAACGAAAAGAAGAAAAATGATTATCTCAAAATTATCTACTAACATAGATATTAATAAAATTACACCAAAAGTATTAATTAACAATAAAATAGTTATAAATGTTCGATTAAACCTATAAATTAGATAAATCTACTTTATATTTCATATCTTTAACTTTATCTTTTTCAAAGAACATAATCATATATATAGGTAAATAAATTTTATTTGAATTTATTTCAATGTTATTATTTGATAAAATATAGCCTTTTGGAATATCAAAATTATTTGATAATAAATGATCTAAAGCGTTATGCTTTTTATAATTTTTACCTGATTTGATTTCAAGAGGAATTACAACACCTTTATTCTCAATAAGAAAATCTATTTCGCCAAATTTATTATTTTTGTAATAATATAAATCAAACCCCTTTGAAACCAACTCTTCTGCAATTGCATTTTCATAAATACAACCAAAGTTTATATCTTTATCTTTATTAAGAATTTTAATTTGTAAATTATTGTCCATATACATACTAGCAAGAAGACCGACATCGCAATGAAAAAGTTTAAATAAGTTTCTTGATTTACTAAGCATTAATGTAGTTTTTGGTTCATCTGCACAATAAGTTGGTAATGCAACACCAGCATCTTTTAACCATAAAAAGCTATTTTCATATCTATTAAATTTTAAATTTTCGTTTAGATTTTTCATTATAAATCTTTTATTTTGATTATTAAGTTCACTAGGAATTAAATCAAATATTTCTTTAATGTATAGTTTATTTTCTTGATCATATTTACTGATATCTTGTCTATATAAACTATTAATATTATTTTGTTCTTCTACTACATCTTTTAAATTATTTGTTTCTAAATATTTTTTTACAACAGCTGGCATCCCACCAACGATTAAATATAAATGAAACATATCAATAAGCTTACTATGAATGATATCATCTACAGGAGTTAAAGTATCAAAATTATTTTTTAATTTTTTTATTACAGTGGTATTTAGATTATTAGCAATTAAAAATTCTTCAAAATCTAATGGAAACATTTGAAAAGTGCTCATATATCCAACAGGAATTGATTTTATGTCTTTAAGTTCAGTACCAAGTAAAGAACCACTTAAAATATATCTATAAGAGCCTTCGCTTACTAAAAATTTAATAGCGGTTATAATATTTGAACATACTTGTACTTCATCTAAAAAGATTACTGTTTTACCTTTTATCATTGGTTTATTAGCAAGTGCGGATAATCTAAATAATAAATCTTCACTATTTAAAGAATTATCAATAGTTTTTTTGGCTAGTTCATTTTCAAATAAATTAAATTCAATAAAATTATCTTCTCCAATTTCTTCTTCTAAAAATTCTCTAATAATAAATGTTTTTCCAACTTGTCTAGCACCTGTAACGAGTAATGCGTTTTTACTGTTATTTTTCCAATCTATTAATTTTGATTTTGCTTTTCTAAACATAATATTTAGCTCCTTTATAAAATCATATTATTACATTCTGTCCGTTTTTACAACCGATATTTCATTAATTTGTCCGTTTTTAGAACCAATTATATAATTAGTTTGTCCGTTTTTAGAACTTTTTATAGATTTAAAAAAATGAATGAAAAATGCGTAATATCTAGAAAAATGACAATAATTTTGCGTATTGTTGGAAATTTAGTGAAAACAAACCTGCGTATTATATAGCAAATAAGGTAAAGCTATCTTGCGTTTTATTGGAATTCATGTTTTAACATTATTAGCAAAATTAATAAATCAATGTTGAATAGGAATTAGTAATATATTTTTAATTTTCAAAATAATCTCACAAATTGTATATATGAAAATATAAAATATTTGTTATTTATTTGGTTTAATTAATAATTACAAATTTAGTTTCCAATGAATACCACTCCATATGCATAAGGACCTATATGAGTTCCAATTGTACTACCAATAGGGTACATTTTTTTATCAACTAAATTATTGTTTAATTTATTTATAAAATTCTGACAATTTTTATTATCGTAAGAATAAATTGGAATAATTTTATATTCTTTATTAATATTTTCTTTGTTGATAAATTCAATTAATTTTGTTGTAGCATGATTATTACCAATAGCTTTAGATAATAATTTTATGCCTTCATTAGTTACAGAAATAATAACTTTTAAATTTAAGATATTAGCAAAATTAGCTACAGTTTTAGAAATTCTTCCACCTCTAGCTAAATATTTTAAACTATCTAAAGCTGCAATTAATTTTATTTTAGTTTTAAACAATTCTAATTCATTAACTATTTGATTGATTTCTAAATTTTTATTAATTAATTCAAGAGCTTTATTTACTAATTCTTTTTGTCCAATAGATGCTAATTTTGAATCGATAATATAAATGTTATCATAATTATTTTGTTCTTTTACCATCATTGCAGTTTGATATGTTCCTGATAACATTGATGATAAAGAAATATATAAACCTATTTCATCATTTTTTATAGATGAAAAAGCATTTATAAATGCTTGTGGACTTGGCTGAGATGTTTTACTAATTTTTCCCTCAATTAAATTATTCCAAAAAACATCCAAAGTATCGTTGAATTCTATATTATTAAATGTCACTGATAGGTTGATAATAAGTATATTATTTTTAATTATTTCTTCATCGAGTAAATCGGCTCCTGTATCTGTAATTAATTTTATTTTCATTTTTACCTCTCTTTGTTATAATATCGATAAAGACAACTGTCTTTTACGTTAGCATTATAGCAAAGAAAGGCTTAATTTCAAGATGAATAACAACACTAAAAACAAAAATAAAGTAAATGTAAATAATGTAAATAAATTAAAAGGATTAAAACAATATGCTTTTGAATTAAATGAAGAAATAAAAAATAGTTTAAAAAAGGCAATAATTATTTTAATGAATGAAATGGATTATGAAAATATCAGTATTACATTATTATGTAATAAAGCTGGAGTGTCTAGAACAGCTTTTTATAATAATTTTCAAACTAAAAATGATCTATTAAAAGAAATAGTGATAGATTTAAATACAAAATTATTAATTGAAGTAGGTTCTCCTTATAGAAAAAATACATCATATGACTGGTATGTAAAATTTTTTTTCTTAGTAAAAGAAAATTCTAATGAATTAAAATTAATATTTAATGCTGGTTTTATTAATAAATATTTATATATGCTTAATGAAATGGTTTTAAAAGATAAAAATATACCAATTGAGAAAAAATATCAAAGATTAATCTGGTCTGGAGGTATTGCTAACGCATTAGTATATTGGATTAACAATAATTTAAAAGAAGATATATATCAAATGGCTGAATATTGTTCTACTAATTTAAAGCCATGGAGTATATAAATATTGCAAAATGTATGATTTTTGCTAAATATTGAAAAAAATAACATTGATAAAATTTTTAAATGAGTTAAAATAGAATATATGAAGAATAAATATGCATCCAAAAACACATTAAAAAGATTGCCTTTTTATATAGAATATTTAAAAATGATTCAAAAAGAAGGGGAAAAATTTGTTTCATCTACTACTATTGCTAAAAAATTGAATTTAAATGATGTACAAGTTAGAAAAGATTTAGCAATTGTTTCTAGAAGTGGTGGAAAACCTAAAGTAGGTTATGAAATAGATGAATTATTAAATGATTTTGAATTGTTTTTAGGTGTTGATCAAAATAATAGATCTGTTCTTGTTGGAGTAGGTTCATTAGGAAGAGCTTTATTAAATTATAATGGATTTAATGAATATGGTTTATCAATTGTAAAAGCGTTTGATGTAAAAAAAGATTTATTGTTTTCTAAAATTAATAACATTGAAATTATGCCATTAGATACTTTAGAAGATTTTTGTAAAAAGAATGAAATTCATATTGGTATTATTACTGTTCCACATCAATTTGCTCAAGAAGTATGTAATAAATTAGTTAAAGCAGGAGTAAAAGCTATTTGGAATTTTGCACCAACAAAATTAAACGTTGATGAAGATATTTTAATTCAAAATGAAAATATGGCTTCTTCACTTGCAATATTGTGTCGACATTTGAATACAAAAAAATAGGAGAAATTAACTCCTATTTTTTATGATTTTTATTTTTTATTTTTTTTAATATATGTTCAATAATGTTTACAATTTCATACATTATTAAAGCAATAAGAGCTAAAATAAACACTCCCATCATAACCAAATCTAATTTAAATACTTGACCACCATATACTACTAAATAACCAATTCCTTCACGCGATACTAAAAATTCACCTACTATTACTCCAACCCAAGTTAATCCAATATTTACTTTAATAATTGACAAAATATTTTCTATATTAGCAGGATAAATCAATTTAAATAATATTTGTAATGAATTAGCGTTCATAGTTTTTAACATTTTGATTAAATTTTTATCTACATTTTTAAAATAACTTAAAGTTGATATTATAGTAATAATTAAATTTAAAGAAATTGAAACTACTACAATACCTTTAATATTAGTTCCTGCCCATATAATTAATATAGGTGCTAAAGCTGTTTTTGGAAGAGCATTTAAAACAATTAAATAAGGATCTAATATTTTATCTAACGTAGGAATTAAAAATAAAAATGTTGCAATAATAAATCCTAATAATGTTCCAATTACTAATCCAATCAATGTTTCTATGATGGATATTTTAATATGAGATAATAAATAATTTTGTTGAAAATAATAAATAAATAAATTAAAAATTGCACTTGGAGAAGATACTAAAAATGGATCTATCCAATTAAGCTTGGCACTTATTTCCCAAATTAATAAAAAGATCACAAATAATGATATTTGCATTAAGATAATAAATAAATTAAAAAAAATATTTCTGTTTTTATATTGTTTTAATGTTGTGATTTCTTTCATAACTCCTCCTACAATAATGTATTTTTTTAAAATGAAGAAGCATGTTTTTTTGCCTATTTATTAAGTTCATTA
>CAJKZK010000044.1 GCA_905204225.1 uncultured Bacillota bacterium | reverse complement strand
TACTTAATCATTTTTTTGTTGCTTTTTTGATTCATCTAAAATTAATAATATTATTTTTTTATAATTATCTTTTAATTCATTAATATTAATTTTATTTAATAAATTATTTATAAGTTCTTCTTCTCTTTTTGAGTCACAAATAGGAAGATTATGTTCTTTTTTATATTGACCTATTTGTTTACTAATATCCATTCTTTTTAAATATAAAGATAATAATTCTTCATCTATTTCATTTATTTTGTTTCTTAATTCTTTTAAATCCATATATTAACCTTTAATGAAGATAAATCCATAACCTGCTAATAAACTAGCTAATATCAATATACCAAAAATAATTAAAGCATCTTTTCTGTGTTCTTTATTTTTTAATAATAAGAAAGTACCTAATCCAGCATTTACCATTAATCCAGATAAACATGCACTAAAAGGTATAGCGTTTAATATATATAAATTAGCAATTAAAACTGAACTTGCACAATTAGGAATTAAACCAATTATTATAGAAAATAAAGGAGATAAATATTTATTATTGGTTAAGAAATTAATAACATTTTCTTCACCAATATAATAAAGAATTATACCAAAAACAAATGTTATTATAAAAACATAAATAAAGATTTTAAGGCTATGAATTAAAGGGTGTAATAAATGAGCATGGAGAGGGTTTTCGTTTTCATTATTTATTTCATGATGACAACATCCTTTTTGAATTTCTTTATGATGATGACAATGTTCTTGATGGTCATGAACTTCTTTTTTAGAATTAGTATATATTACATCAACTAAAAAGCCTACAATAAAACCTAAAATAAACTTTAAACCAATTAATAAAAAAGCATATGGCAATTTATTTATAGAAGTAAATAAAATAGGTAATGCTTCATCACTACAGGAAATAAAAACTGCAATTAAAGTACCAATAGTTATATGTCTTTTTAAATACAAATCACTAGCTAATACAGAAAATCCACATTGTGGAATTAAACCTATTAATGAGCCAAATAAAGGAGATAATTTTTTGTTTTTTTCAAATAAAGAAGATATATGTGCTTCAAAAAAAGATAGTATTAAATTAAATATAAATACTATTAATAAAATTTTTAAACTATCTAATAAAGAATCAATAAATATATCAAGCATAATTTAAGTATTAACTTATTTTTATAATTTAATCAATATATTTAAAATCAAAATTAATATTTGCATCATCAATACTAATAATTAAATATGTTCCTTTATTACCATCTCTAGGTCTTGTTAATGATCCAGGATTAGCAATATAAATACCATCAACTTCTTTTAAATAATATTTATGAGTATGACCATGTAAATAAATTTTACAATTTAATGACTTAATGTAATCAATATCTAAAAATTGATAATTTTGACCATGTTCACAAAATAATTTACCAATAGGTAAAGATATTTCTCTATACAAAGGATATTCTTCAAAATCACAATTACCTTTAACAGAAACAAATGGAGAAAGAAAAAAACTTGGGAGTTCAGAATCACCCAAGTGTAAAAAATAAGAGCAATCTTGATGTTTTAAAGCAAGAATTTGTAATAATTCTTGATTAGAATGAGAATCGGAAACAACAAGTATTTTAATCATTTTTTGTATGTTCAATTATTTTGTTTTTAATTTTTTCAAAATCTTCTAATGAAAATCCTTCATTTTCATGAAGAGAATAAAGTTGAGCAATTGTTTTTTCAGCTTCTTCAGGAGTATAAGATTCTTTAACTAAATATTCAGTACTGATTTGAATAGTACAAGTAGGAGTTTTTGTTTCATTACGATTGATATGTTTTATTTTCATAAATCTACCTTTCTATTTTATATAATAAATAATAAGAACTATGTCTTGTAACTAATAAAATTATATTAATAAAAAGATTATATTTCAAGATAAACGATATTATATAACAAAATAAACTAGTAATAAGTTAATTAAGAGTTTTCTTATAACGATAATATTTATCAATACTAATTCTAAGTTTTAAACAAGCCTCTTTTATGGATATTTCTATGTATTCTTTCACTAATAAAGATAAGAAATGAAGTTTTTATATATTGTTTTCTTTTTAAATATGATTTTAAGATAAGAATATTTTAAAAAATATCATTATAAAAAAAATAATATTATAATTTGGCTCAAATATATATTTAAATGATTCGTCTTCATTTAAAATATATGTGATTTTACAAACATAAAGTTCAATATTTAAGTCATTTTTTAGAAAAATCATACCAATGGTAATTAATTTATTCATGGCTTTTACCTCGTAGTTTAATAAGTAATTTAAATGTTAATTGCAATAGGATATCATTTTAATTTTGCAATAAAAATAATTTTATTATTAAAGTAAAAATTATGTATACTTTATAAATTTAAATAACTATAATATCTAAATTGGAATTAATATTATGGAATCTTATTTAGGAAATCAAAATACTTTAAAATCAATATTTAGATTAGCTATACCATCTATGGTAGGACAATTAATAAATGTTTTATATAATATAGTAGATAGAATATATGTAGGTAATTTACCTAATGTTGGTGAAATAGCTTTAATTGGAATAGGTGTGTGTTCACCAATTGTAACTTTAATAACTTCATTTGCTTTTTTAGTAGGCTTAGGTGGCGCACCTATGTTTTCTATTGCTTTAGGTGAAAAAGATAATGATAAAGCTAAAAAAATATTATCAAATGCTTTATTAATGCTAATAATTATTTCTAGTATCATAATGTTAATATTTTATTTATTTAGCGAACCAATATTGTTTTTGTTTGGCGCTAGTGAAGCATCTATAGAATATGCTTTATCATATTTAAGAATATATTTAATTGGTACTTTTTTTTCTTTGTTAACTTTAGGTTTAAATCAATATTTAACAGCTCAAGGAGAATCATCAAAAGCTATGATGACCATAATTATTGGCTGTGTTTTAAATATTGGCTTAGATCCATTATTTATGTATTTTTTTCATCTAGGAGTTAAAGGAGCAGCTTTAGCAACTATTATATCCCAATTTATATCATTTATTTTTGTTATATTTATTTTGTTAAAGAAAACAACTATAAAATTGTCTTTTGGTGGATATGATAAAAAAATAATGTTAATGATAATTAAATTGGGTATTTCACCATTTATAATTATGGCTACAGACTCTATTATTTTAATATTATTAAATAATTCATTAAAATTATATGGTAAAGATAAAGGTGATTTTTATATAGAGATTGCTACTATTGTGCAGGCTTTTGAAACATTAGCAACAGGACCCTTATTAGGAATTAGTAGTGGAACTCAACCAATACTTGGTTATAATTATGGAGCAAAAAATAAAAAATTAATTATTAAAGCAGAAAAACAATTATTAATTTTTGCTTTAATTTTTACTAGTTCATTTTTTATATTATCATTTTTTATAGCTAAACCATTTTCTATAATGTTTATAGGAATTGGTAAAGACCATATTAATTATGAAATAGTAAATGAAGCAAGCAAAATAATTTTTTATTATATGTTAGGAATTATTCCTTTATCATTTCAATATGTTTTTGTAGATGGATTAACTGGTCTTGGACAAGCAAAATATTCTATTTGGTTATCACTTATTAGAAAAGTAGTAATTTTTATTCCAAGTATATATTTATTACCATTATTAACAAATAGTGTTGAAAGTGCATTTTTTGCTGAACCTATTTGTGATATTATAAGTGCAATAGTAACATCTATTTGTTATTTAATATTCTTACCAAAAATATTAAAAAAAATAGAAACTAATTAAAATGGAGGAAATATGGATTATATTACATGTAAAAAATTTGCTGATGTAGCAGTTAAAATAGGAGTTAATTTACAAAAAGGTCAAGATGCAATTATATTTATTTCACCTCGACATTATGAACTTGCTGATGTTATTGCACAAACTTGTTATGAAAATGGGGCTAGAAGAGTCAATATCGAATATATTGATGAAGATTTAATGAAATTAAAATATAAACATGAAAGTCTTAAAACATTAAAAGATATTCCTGAATGGGAAATATTAAAATTTAAACAAAGAAGTGAAGATTTGCCTTGTTTAATTCATGTTATTGATGATGATCCAGATGCTTTTAAAGGATTAAATCTAAAAAAAATAAATGAAGCAAGAATTGCTAAAGCTAAAAAAATTAAAATTTATAGAGATAAAGAAAGTTTATATAATCAATGGACAATTATTGCATTACCATCTCCTTCATGGGCAAAAAAAGTCTTTCCAAAATGTAAAAATGCTGAAGAAAAATTATTATCTGCAATCATGCATACAACTAGATTAGATAACGATAATTCTTTCTTAGCTTGGGAAAATCATATAGAAGAATTAAATAAAAAAGCTGAAATATTAAATAATTTAAATTTAGATTATTTAGTTTATAAATCAAGTAATGGAACAAATTTAACTTTAAAATTACAACCAGGTCATGTATGGTTATCAGCTAGAAGTAATAATTTAAAAGGAATTCCATATTGCGCTAATCTTCCAACAGAAGAAGTTTTCACAATGCCAAAAAAAGATGGTGTTAATGGAGTTGTATATTCAACCAAACCATTATCTTATAATGGAAAAATAATAGAAGATTTTAGAATTGAATTTAAAAATGGAAGAATAATAAATATAAGCAGTAAAAAAAATGAAAAAGTATTGATAGACGCAATAAATACTGATGAAGGTTCTCATTATTTAGGTGAAGTTGCTTTAGTACCATATTCTTCACCAATTAATGAATCAGGTATATTATTTTACAATACTTTATTTGATGAAAATGCTTCATGCCATTTAGCTTTTGGTGATACATATTTAGAAACATTAAAAGATTATGGAAATATGAAAGAAGAAGATTTTAAAAAATTAAATTTAAATGAGTCAGTTATTCATGTTGATTTTATGATAGGCGCTAAAGATTTAGATATTATTGGTTATGATTTTAACAATAAACCACATCAAATATTTAAAAATGGAAATTGGGCTATTTAAAACATTTATTATTTTGTGATAAAATATAGATAGAAAAGGGGTGGCAAAATGATTTTTTTAAAATTAGAAAATGTATGTAAAACATACCAAAACGGTAATATTATTGTTAACGCAGTTAATAATATTTCTTTTGAATTGAATGATGGTGAATTTGTTATTATTTTAGGAAGCTCTGGAGCAGGAAAAACAACTTTATTAAATTTATTGGGTGGCATGGAAAAAGCAACTTCAGGAAATATATATCTTGAAGATAAAAATGTTACTTCTTTAAATAGAAAAGGTTTATGTGAATATAGAAGAAATGATGTTGGATTTGTGTTTCAATTTTACAATTTGATGCCAAATTTATCAAGCTTAGAAAATGTTGAAATAGCAATTGAAATTTGTAAAAATCATTTAGATCCTAAACAAACACTGATTGATGTTGGTTTAGGTGATAGATTAAATAATTTCCCTTCTCAATTATCTGGAGGAGAACAACAACGTGTTTCAATAGCTAGAGCGTTAGCTAAAAATCCTAAACTATTATTATGTGATGAACCTACTGGTGCCCTTGATTACATTACTGGTAAAAAAATATTAAAATTATTGTATGATGTATCTAAAAAACATAATAAATTAGTAATTGTAGTAACCCATAATTCTGCTTTAAAAGACATGGCTGATAAAGTTATACATATCAAAAATGGTAAAGTAGAAAATATAGAAATAAATAAAAATCCTACCCCTATAGAAGATATTGAATGGTGATAAATATGAAAACGATATATAAGACAGTTATAAGAATGTTAAAAAAACATTTCTCAAGATTTATTTCTATTTTATTTATTGTTTTAGTAAGTGTTGGTTTTACTTCAGGACTTGGAGCATCAAGTGACAAAATAAAATCATCTATAAATAATTATTATATTGAAAGTAATGTTACAGATATAATAATTAAAAGTAAAAATCAGGATGGATTTTCTCAAGATGATATTCAAAAAATTGTTAATTTGTATGGTATAGATAATGTTAATACTGGTATGTCAATTGATGTATATTTAAATATAAATAATGAAAAAGTATTAACTAGAATATATTTTTATGATAATTTTGAAAATAATAAAATTAATAAATTTAAATATGATGATGAATTATCTTCTTTAGAGGAAGATAAAATATATTGTTATGCTGAAAAAAAAGATAACAAAATAAAAGAATTATCTTTAAATCAAGAAATAATATTAGATTATAAAGATATTCTTGAACAATTAGCTAAACAAAACAATTCTGAATTATCAGATATGGAAAAATTATTTCTTTCATATTTACCAAAACAAAATATTTATGTTTCAAAAATAGTAGAAAATCCACTTACGTTTGCTTTAGATGGTGAACCAAGTTATTTAAATCCTGAAGATACTAAAGTTCCTACTACTGTTAGTGAAGTTAATAAATTGATTACTCTAGATAATATTATTTATTTACCAAGTAGTGTTATTCCTACATCTATGAATAAAAAAATATTATCAACTGGTGATATTTTTGTAGCGTTTAATAATAGAAATAAATTTAAATGTTTTTCTAATGAATATAAAAAATATTTTGAAGAACAAAAAGAAATAATTAAAAATAAATTAAGTAATATTTCTTTTATTTCTTTATATGATAATTATTCTTTTTATTCTATAAATGCATATTGTGATAAAGTGACTGCAATTAGTTACATGTTTGTTTTTATTTTTTTAGCAATAACAAGTTTAGTTGTAGTTTCTAATATGTCAAGATTAATGGAAGAAGAAAGAGGTCAAATTGCTTGTTTAGAAACATTAGGATATTCTTCTTTTAGTATTATTTCTAGATATAGTTTCTTTAGTTTATTACCTGCTATTATCGGTGGATTTATTGCTTATTTTGTAGGAATAGGCTTATGTACTTTTATTTATAAAGCTTTTGATTATTGCTTTGTAATGCCTAAAATGATAAGTGCTTTTAGTTTTACATTTTATATTATTACGTTCTCTATAATTATTTTAACGATATTCATATCTACTATTTTTGTAGGACATAATATGACAAAAATAATGCCAAGTTTTTTGTTAAGACCAAAAGCTCCAAAAGATGGAAAAAAAGTTCTATTAGAAAGAATACCTTTTATTTGGAACAAATTATCTTTTAGATATAAATCAACTTTTAGAAATGTTTTTAGATATAAAAATAGATGTATTATGACTATTGTGTCTATTGCTGGAGCGATGGGATTAGTAATGGCAGGAATTAGCTTGTTAGATTTGTGTTTATTTCATGGCTTAGGATCATTAACAATTGAAGGAATTGCTACATTAATTGTAGTATTTGCAGGCTTTTTAACTATAATTGTTATTTATACTTTAACTAATATTAATATTTCTGAAAGAAATAGAGAAATAGCAACTTTAATGGTATTAGGTTATTATGATAAAGAAGTAACTAGTTATATTTATCGAGAAATATATATTAACACTATAATGGGTATAGTTTTTGGTTATGGCTTAGGAATGGTATTTATTTCTATTTTATTTAACATTTGTGGCTTTGGTTCATTAAAAGAAGTAAGCTGGTATATATGGGTTGTTTCTCCATTTATCATTATTTTATTTACTTCTATTGTGACCTTATTATTAAGAAAGAAAATTATTTCTATTAATATGAATGATAGTTTAAAAGCTATCGAGTAATTAAAGAATATATAGTTTCAACATATCTAGCTTTTAATGTAGTTGTATTAAATTTGTTATTAAGTAAATCTTCATTATAATTTTGAATTAAATGAAATATTAAATGAGTAGTTTCATTAGGGTATTTTAAAAAAATATTATTATCTAAACAACATTTTAAAAATATTTTTTCTCCCTTATCAAAAAAAGAAGATAATGTTTTATCTAAATATGATGTTTTTTCTTCTTTACATAAATTTAAAGAAAAGAATGAAGAAGATAATTTATCAAGAATATTTGAAATAACTAAAGGTAATTCGATTTTATAATCCATTAGCTTAAATTGATTATATAAATAATTATCGAGTCTTTCTAATAAATTATTTAACCATAATTCAAACAATTCTTCTTTGTTATTAAAATAATTATAAATAATACCAACAGAAATGTTTGCTTCTTTGCTTATTAAAATAGTTGAAGTTTTTTTGTATCCATACTTAACAAATAATTCTTCAGCTGTTTTGATAATTAAGTTTTTTGTATCAATAGATCTTTTTTGAAATAATATATTTTTTTTCATGTCTTCAAGCCTTTAACATATTATAAAATAAAAAAATTGATTTGACTATTAACAAATAAAAACTATTTTCATATTTTAAATTGTATGAATGAAAATTTAATTGTAATCTTTGGTATTAGCTTTATTTTTTTAATGACTTGTTTAGGATCATTAACAGTTTTGTTTAATAAAAAACAAAATGAATTAGCACAAAATCTATTTTTAGGATTTGCAGGTGGAGTGATGCTTGCAGCGTCTATTTTTTCTTTATTAATTCCTAGTTTTACTTATTCTACATTAATAAATATTTCTCATGTTTTACCAGCAGTAGGTGGAATAATAATTGGTTCTATTTTTATAATGATATTTGATATCATTATTTCTAAAAAAAATAAAAATAATTATCGAGATAAAAAACTATTTTTAGCTATGACACTTCATAATATTCCAGAAGGATTGTCTGTAGGGTTAACATTTGGATTAGCAATGTGTCATTTTGAAAATGTTACATTAATTTCTGGATTGATTTTTGCTATAGGAATAGGAATTCAAAATTTTCCAGAAGGAGCTGCTTTATCTTTACCTTTATTTGAAAGTACAAAAAGTAAAAAGAAAGCAATTATATTATCATCTTTATCAGGAAGTATAGAGCCATTATTTGCTTTATTAGGTTATTTTCTTGCTACAAAAGTTGTATATCTTATGCCATGGGCATTATGTTTTGGAGCAGGTTCAATGATATATGTTATTATTGATGAATTAATTGTTTATACATCTAATAGTAAAGAAAAAAGGTTAATTAATTTATCATTTATAATTGGCTTTTTAATTATGATGATATTAGATTTGTGTTTTTAGATATTAAATTTTATTAAAAAGTAGTATATTTTATTTATGCACCATTAGCTCAACTGGATAGAGCATTGGTCTTCGAAACCATAGGTTATGAGTTCAAATCTTATATGGTGCACCATATAGAAAACATAGGTTTGATACAAAGAAAATAATGTATCAAACTTTTTTAATGCCTAAAATAGTATTATTTGAGGCATTTTTTGGCTTTTTTAAGGTGGCAGTCTGAAATTTGAACATTTTTGCTTCATTTCTTAGGCTTTATTTTTTTTTTTTATAATCAACTAGAAAATAAAAGGTATCATCAAGAAAACGAAAGCTAAAAAGGACTATAAATCTACATAATTATAATGGAAGAAAATTTGAGGTACTTTTAAAAAAAAGTGTCGGTGTAAATGTCGCATTGCGATTGAAAAATGTCGCACAGGATGTTATAATTTTAATATGAAAAATAAGATACGAGGAGATATAAAATGTTCATTGAGTCTAATAAAATAGAACTTAAATCTAAATATACTGATCAAATTGTCAAAGAAATTGTAGCTTTTATTAATGCTGATGGTGGAAAAATTTATATTGGAATTAATGATGATGGAACTGTATGTGGCGCACAAAAAATTGATGAATCTTTACGAAGTATTTCGGACATCATCACCACTCAAATAGAACCAAATGCAATTGATAGCGTAAAAACTGAACTAGAAATTATAGAAGGACTACCGGTCATTGTTATAAATGTTAAAAAGGGTATTTCACCATTATATTGCATAAAAAAATATGGATTTTCGGCAAGTGGATGTATGATCAGAATAGGATCTAGTTGTAGAGAAATGAGCGAATTACAGATTAAAGAAAGATATAAAATGCGATTCTTTGATGAGGATATAATTGTTTCTTCACCTACAAATTTAAAGACATTATCTTTTTTTACACTTAAAAATTCTTATTTAGAAATGGGATATAAGCTTAATGATGATACCTTTGAAACAAATTTAAAACTTGTTAATAATAATGGGGATTATAATGTAATGGCAGAATTATTGTCAGATAACAATAGATATTCACTCATATTTGTCAAATTTAGTGGAATTAATAAAGCGAGTATTTCACAGCGAAGTGATTATGGAAATAAGTCTATTATATTTGGTTTTAAACAAATGATGAATAGAATAGCATCTGAAAATATATGTATTTCAAATACTACAGTAAGACCTAGAATTGATACTTATTTATTTGATTATGATAGTGTTAATGAAGCAATAGTTAATGCAATTGTTCATAATGATTGGTCTATTGCAGAACCACAAGTATCTTTTTTTAATAATAGAATTGAAATATTGTCTCATGGTGGATTACCTCATACTTTATCATTAGAAGATTTTTATCGTGGTATTAGTAAGCCGAGAAATATAAGATTGATGAAGATATTTTCTGATTTAGACATTGTTGATCATACAGGACATGGCGTTCCAATCATTATTGAAAAATATGGACGTGATGCTTTTGAAATAAGTGATAATCATATTATAGTTACTATTCCATTTGATTTAGAAGTTATAAAATCCATAAATGTCGGTGTAAATGTCGGTGTAAATGTCGGTGTAAATCTTAACAAAAATGAAAGGCAAATTATAGAATTAATTTTAAATGATCCTACTTTAACGGCAGAAAAAATATCAATTAAAATTAATAAAACCAAAAGAACTGCTGAACGATATTTGAAATCATTGCAAGAAAAAGGATATATCGAAAGAAATGGCTCTGATAAAAATGGTTATTGGAAAATTATTAAGTAGCATTTTTTAATTTTATAAGATAAAATAGATGTTATTTTATTACGCAAAATGAATGTAGGGTTACGTAAATTAATAGAAATGTTTCGCAAAAAAATCAGCATTACGCACTTTGCATTAAAATAGTTAATCATTGATGAAAAACATAGGTTTGATACAAAGAAAATATTTATCAAGCTTTTTACGACATTTGTTATAAAATGATGCTTGTATCAAGAAAATGATATAAATAGCGTTATAATTTTGAAAAAACTTTGAATAAATTTATAAAATAATAATATAAAAACTTTGAAGAAATGTATGATTTGATTAAAAAATAACTTTGAATAAATGCATATATTTGCATGTTAAAATATTGAATAAATGCATTAAACATTGTATTATACTAGTGAATGGATGGTGTTTATTAATATGTATTTTGAAAGGAAAGTTTATAAAAAATTATTAGATTGGAAGAAAAATTATGCAAATAATTATGCTGTTATGTTAGAAGGTGCAAGACGTGTAGGTAAATCTACTATTGCTAAAAATTTTGCACAAAATGAATATAAGTCATATATAATGTTAGATTTTTCAAATGTTTCAAAAAAAATTCTTAATGTATTCGAAGATATTACTGATTTGAATATGTTTTTTTTAAGATTACAACTAGAAACAGGAGTTACATTATATGAAAAAGAATCACTTATTATTTTTGATGAAGTTCAATTGTTTCCTAAGGCAAGACAAGCAATAAAGCATCTTGTTAAGGATGGTAGATATCATTATCTTGAAACAGGCTCTTTAATTTCTATTAAAAAAAATGTAAAAGATATTCTCATTCCATCTGAAGAAATGAAAATTCAAGTTTATCCAATGGATTATGAAGAATTTTCTTTAGCTACAAATAATAATTACAATTTATTAAGAGAGATATCTAAAACTAATAAAGGAGTTGGGCAAGATATTAATCGTAAATTGATGAGAAATTTAAGAATTTATATGGCTGTGGGTGGAATGCCTCAAGCAGTTGAAGCTTATATTAGAGGTGATAATTTTGTTGTAATTGATCAAATTAAACGACAAATTATCGACTTGTATGAAAGTGATTTTAAAAAAATTGATCCTTCAGGTAGAATGTCAGCTATGTTTCATTCAATTCCTTCTCAACTTGCAAAAGATACAAAAAAATATAGTATTTCTGAAGCTATTGGAAAAAGAAAAAATAAAATTTCTGAAGAAAAATTGTATGATTTGATTGATTCAAAAACAGTTTTAATATGCTATAATTCAACTAATCCTCGTTTTAGTTTAGCTAATACTAAAGATTTTAATAACTTTAAGTTATATATTTTTGATACTGGATTATTTGTAACATTAATGTTTATTGATAGACCTTTTATTGAAAACGAAATATATGCTAAGTTGCTTTCTGATAAGCTTCCAGCAAATTTGGGATATTTATATGAAAATTTAGTTGCGCAAATAATAAATTCAACAGGAAGAGAATTGTATTATCATACATGGTCTAAAGAAAATAGTACTCATTATTATGAAATTGATTTTTTAGTTTCTAATGGCTCAAAACTTGATGTATTTGAAGTTAAATCTTCAGGAATTGGAAAGCATGATTCAATTAATGTTTTTGCTAAAAAATATTCTGATTCAATTAAAAATTTATATTTGTTGTCACAAAAAGATATTGGAAAAGAAGGGGCAATATTTTTAAAACCATTTTATTTATTACCTTTTATTCTTTAAAATATTTTGAATAATAATTTTAACTAAAAGATAACCATTAATCCCGTAATTGTTGATTATTCTCGTAATTTGACATATAATTTACGAGAAAGATGGTGAAATTATGAGAAAGTTTGATTATACAAATTTAAAAAATAAAACTTGGGATTCTAATATAATTAATAAGATTGGTAAAATACATGAAGCAAAAGCTAGACAAGAATTATATTTATTTCAAAAAACTGATGAATTAAATAAGTTAGTTGAACTTTCAAAAATCCAAAGTACTGAAGCAAG
>CAJKZK010000043.1 GCA_905204225.1 uncultured Bacillota bacterium | reverse complement strand
AAAAATGAATTAAAAAATAATAATACATAATATAAATAATTTATATAATTAGTTTTTTTCATAATTCCTCCGTAAATAATTTATATTTTAATTGTCTCATATCAAAAAAATAAATCAATAATTAAAGTCCATAAATTATTCATTTATGGACTAAATAAACTAATTATTAAAACCTAACACTTTATGTAATTGTTCAACAAGAGCTTCATAAACATCTTGATGATCAACTAGATATTGTTTAGCAGCATCACGACCTTGTCCTGCTCTTTCACCTAAAATTTCAAACCATGAACCAGATTTTTTAGCTAAGTCATTTTCAATTGCTAAATCAAGAACTTCGCCAATTTTAGAGAAACCTTCACCAAAGATTAAATCAACTTTGCATGATTTAAATGGTGGAGCAACTTTATTTTTAACAACTTTAATATTAACAGTGTTACCAATAATTTTATCTCCTTCTTTGATAGCTTCAGCTTTTCTAATATCAATTCTAATAGAAGCATAAAATTTTAAAGCTCTACCACCAGTTGTTACTTCTGGATTACCATACATAACTCCAACTTTTTCTCTTAATTGGTTAATAAAAATAACTGTACAATTTGATTTATTTAATACACCAGCAATTTTTCTCATTGCTTTTGACATTAATCTAGCATGTGCACCAACATTAGAATCAGCCATACCACCTTCAAGTTCTGCTTGTGGTACCAAAGCTGCTACTGAGTCTACTACAATAATATCTACTGCTTCCGATCCAGCAAGCATATCAACAATTTCTAAAGCTTGTTCACCATTATCTGGTTGAGATAAAATTAATTCATCAATATTTACTCCTAATTTACTTGCATAAACTGGATCTATTGCATGTTCTGCATCAACAAATGCTGCTTGACCACCTTTTTTTTGACATTCAGCAATAGCGGTTAAAGCTAAAGTTGTTTTACCTGAAGATTCAGGTCCATAAATTTCAATAATTCTTCCTTTTGGATAACCACCAATTCCAAGTGCAGCATCTAAACAAATAGAACCAGATGGAATAACATCGATATCTAAAGATGGTTTTTCACCAAGTTTCATAACCGATCCTTTACCATATACTTTTTCAATTGACGCTAAGGTTTGTTTTAATTTTTCTTCTTTTGTTTTTTCTTGCATAATATTCACTCCCTATTATATTAATTACGAATAATTTTTTAAAATTTATAAAATTTCGTAAATTTTTTTTATTCCTTCTTCAACACATTGCTTTCTTATTTCATTTCTATTACCTTCAAAATTATATTCAAAGCTCATAGTTATATCATTTAAGCAAATTCCTATATACACTAAACCTACTGGTTTTCCTTCTAATGAAGATGGACCAGCATTACCAGTAAAAGAAATTGAAATATCAGTTTTAAATAAATCTTTAACACCTCTAGCCATATATGAAGCACATTCATTTGAAACTACTCCATATTCATCAATAATTTCTTGAGGAACATTAATAACTTGATTTTTTATTTCAGTCCAATAAGTAACAACTCCACCTTTAAACACTTTAGAAGCACCAGGAACAGAACAAATAGTAGAGCTAAACAATCCACCAGTTAAGCTTTCAGCGCATGATAAAGTTAATTCTTTATTTTTTAAAGCTTCTAATAATTCTTCGACCATTATTTCATCTCCGAAAAGACATTTCTATTTTGAATAACATAAATAATTCCAGAAATTAAAGAAGTTAATGTCGCTACATACATAAATAATTGACCTAAATAATAATTATCATTTAAATGTAACAAAGAATCTAAATTAAAATCATTTACCATAATTAAAATTATTGCTACCATTTGAAATACAGTTTTCAATTTACCAAAAATATTAGCAGCTACTACTACATTTTTTCTCATAGCGTTTAATCTAACTGCATCAACTACTATATCTCTAGCAATCATAATAATAACACATATAACATTTACTCTAATTGGGCCATAACTAGCCAAAATAATTAAAGTAGTATTTACTAATAATTTATCTGCAATTGGATCCATAAATTTACCATAATCAGTTACCATATTATATTTTCTAGCAATTTTACCATCTAACATATCTGATAAAGATGCGATAATAAATAAAATCCACGCGACAAAAAAATTCAATGATACATCAATATAAGGAATAGTCATAAACCATTCACTTGGTAACAAAAGAAAAGCGGCTACAAATACAACTAATATCATTCTTAAGGTTGTTATTTTGTTAGGTAAATTCATTTTTTTGCTCCTTTTAATGAGTATTGACCCTGTAAGCCATGTTTTGTCTAGGACAATTATTTATCTATGCATAAGCATGAGAAATAAGCTTCAATTCGCTTTATTCTCCTCCCTTACCGAATTTAGGTTTCTCGCTTGAGGGGTTTACCGCGTTCCACTTAAATATTTCTATTTAACTACGTCACTGTGGCACTTTCAGAAACTAGACCATATTTTTCAACTTAGGTTTCGTTCCGCCGTTAGATGCTCCCATCTACCCAAAGTTATTTTTTTCTTTGGCACAAACACTACTATCATCGCAGAATAGTGCGAGCATGGACTTTCCTCTAGTATTAATACCAGCAATTATCCAGGTCAATGTAAATTTATTTTATTTTTGAAGGATCTTTTCCAAGATTATATAAAGCTTGTTCTAAAGTAGAAATTCTTTGAAGAAGCTCAATATTTGAAGTAGCACTACCTTCATTTTGTTTTAATGCTTCAACTTTTTCTTGTAAAAGAGTTCTTTGATATTCTGATTCAGAAAGTTTAGTTTTATAAATTTCACAAGTTTTTACTAATTCATCATAATTAGCGTATAATTTCTTAGTTAAATTTTCATATTGTTCAAATGCAATATAATCATTAACAATTAAATCAAGATAACGATCAACTTGTAAAGAATCGTATCCACCATCTTTAGCTTGAAATTCTTTTGAATTAATTTCACTTGCTGATAATTTTAATTTAAGTTCTTCCATAATCTCTTTCTAAACCCAAAAACATTATACAAAATTAAATATTGTATTTCAATTTTTTTACATAATCAAAAAAGAAAAAAGAGTTAAAAAATAACTAAATTATTAAATTAACAATCTTCTATTATATATAAAATATTTGGATTATCTAAATATGAAATTATATATAATGAATCACGCATGTGACCAGTAGGTGAATAAATATTATCAAAATCAGTATAAAAATTTCCTTTCCCTTCACCTCTAAATTTATAAAAATAATGATATTCTTTATTAAAATTTAAAACATCTTCATTTAAAATATTAACATTTATTTTTTTATAGTTTTCTAACATTAAATTTTCAAATGTTTCACTTTTTTCTTTAAAAAATAAATCATACATTTTTTTATTATCATCTAGCAAAGCATTAACTATATAATAATAAGTTCCCCCATCCCATCCAGAATCATCAGATTTATATTTTCTAACAACTTCAATATTATCATCGAATTCTGTATTCCAATCATAATTAATTACTTCTGCAAATGTTAACTTTTCATAAGAAAAACAGCTACTCAAAGAAATAAAAGAACTACATATTATAAAATTTATTATTTTTTTCATTGTTCCCTCCTAAATTGCTTTACAAATGTATATTAACATTTTTTTTGTAAAAATCAAATTTTATGGAAAGCAAAACAACTAATAATTTAAGAGCTGCCTTAAAGCAGCTCAATTTAATTGTTATTGCAACAGCAACAACATGGACATACTTGTAAAATATTCACATTAGAATAAACACCAAAGTCTCTTCTTTCATAACAGCAACATGTAGTAAATGTTACAAGCGCTCTAGTTTTGATGCAACGTTTATATTGCATGACTGTACATGTATAAACTACTGTTGCAGTAGAATTACTAGCAATATCACCAATTTGAATTGCATCTAAACAATCAACATTAGCAGCTTGGCCATTTACAGTTACAGTATCTGGGTTTAAGCAAAATACCCCATCTAAAGGTACATGTAAGAAAACATCTTTTACAGTTTGTTCACTATTGTTGGTCACTGTAATAGTATAAGTTACTGAACAACAGACTTTCGTACAATAAGTTGAACATTTGCTAGTTACACATATTCCACAACATGCATCATTTATAATACGAACTTGATGACATTTTCTATTATTACAACAATTCATAATCTTCTCCCTTCTACATTTACTTATATGAATTTTAATTTTATTTGTAAGTTATTTGATTATATTTGGGCTAATTTATATAATATTGTTATGAAACAAATTAAAAAGATTTTAAAAGGTAGACATACATTAATATTTGTAGATTTCGAAGGCACCCAGTTTACTCATGAAGTAATAGCAAGTGGCTTATTAAAATGTAAAATTGATGATAATTGTAATATTATAAGTGAAGATGAAGGATTATTATTTTATAGTAAGCCTAAAGCATCAATAGGCAAAATTGTCAGCGATATTACTTCTTTAACTGATGAATTTCTAAAGCAAAATGGTTTATCATGGGAAGATAGTATTAACAAAATCAATGAATATATTGGTGAAGATAAAGATATTGTTTTTATATGTTTTGGTAGTAATGATCCTAAAATGATACTTGAATCTTGTAGAATATCTCATCCTGATAATTCTATTATTGCTAAATCTTGGTTAAACAATTTTTTTGATTTTTCTACTTTTATTTCTCAATTTATTCGTGATGAAAAAAATAATACTTATTCATTAATAAATTTCTTAAAATTATATAATTTAGAACCTGTAGGAGTTTCTCATAACCCACTTAATGATGCAAAAGATTTAAAAAATCTTTATCAAGCATTCTTATCAAAACCAGAAATAAGAATTAATGAATACAAAAAAATATTAGCAAGATTTAAAGTTTTACCTCAACCAATTAAACCAATTATTGAAGATTTATTAAATGGTAAAACAGTTACACCTTCTAAATTAAATAAATTAATTAAAGACTATCTTGCATAAAATTATTAAATATAGTGAAAAATAACTTTAGCCTTGTTTAAGGAGTAGAATATGAATTATCCAAATAGAATGAAAGTTAATCAAAATGAAATAATTGAAGAAAAACCAATTCAATTTGCTAATCGTGGTATGGATTTTGAAAAAGCAGTTAATTCTTCTAATTTATTTTATGATGAACAAAAAAGAGCGATAATTACCAAAAGACCTACACCGATACACATTGTTAAAGTTGATTATCAAGACCATTGCAAAATCAAAGAAGCATATTTTGAAAAGCAATCAACTGCTGACTACAATGGCGTTTACAAAGGAAAATATATCGATTTTGAATGTAAAGAAACTAAATCAACAACGGCTTTATCTTTCCATAATATTGCTACTCATCAAATTGAGCATTTAAAGAAAGTTATTTATCATGGAGGAATTGCATTTTTCTTGATATATTTTATATCATTACAAGAAGTTTATTTAGTTGATGCTACTATTATTATTGATAAATTTTTTGGTACACGTAGATCAATAACTATTGATGACATTAGGAAAAATGGTACACTCGTTGAACAAGGCTTTATACCTCGTCTAAATTATTTAGATGCAGTAGATAAGGTCTATTTTAATGAAAAAATTTCTCAATAAATTATTTTTTATTTTTATTTGTTTATTTTTAATTTCTAGTCTTTCATTATCTTTATATTGTTATATTTCTATTACAAATTTACCAACTCCAGAAATAAAACAAGTAATTGAAAAACAATATTCTAAAATATATGACTCAAATGATAAATTAATTGAAAGTTTAGGTGAAAATAAAACAAAACAAATTAAATATAATGAATTACCTCAAATATTAATTAACGCTTTAATAAGTATTGAAGATAATGAATTTTTTTATCATGATGGATTAAATTATAAAAGAATCATTAAATCATTAATTAATAATATTTTTTCATCTTCTACTCAAGGTGGTTCTACTTTAACTCAACAATTAGTTAAAAATTTAGTTTTAAATAATGAAAAAACTTTAAAAAGAAAAATACAAGAAGCATATTTAGCCCATATTATTGAGCAAAACATGACCAAAGAAGAAATATTAGAATTTTATTTTAATTCAATTTATTTTGATGGTATGTATCCAGGGATATATTACGCTAGTAAAAAATATTTTGCTAAAGATGTAAGTTCATTATCACTTCCAGAATGTGCTTTATTAGTAGGTTTAGTTAAATCTCCAACTTATTATAACCCATATAAACATGCATCTAGATGTGAAGAAAGAAAAAATTTAGTTTTATTAACCATGAAAAATAACAATTATATTACAGAAGAAGAATATAATTATTCTATAAAAAAAATAATTACTAAAGAAATAATAAAAAAACAAAATAATAATTTTGATATTAATTATCAATATCAAGCTTATTTAGATATAGTTTATCAAGAAGTAGAAGAATTAACTTCATTAAACCCATTCTCTACTCCTTTAAAAATAGAAACCTATTTAGATACTTCTTTACAATCTTATTTAGACGAAATACAAAAGGGTAACATTTTTAAATTTAATGATGATTATCAACAAATTGCAAGTTGTATTATTGATAATAATAATTCTTCAGTTATAGGAGTTATTGGAGGAAGAAATTATAATGGAGTGATGCTATATAATCGTGCTTATAATATGAAAAGACAACCAGCTTCCACTATGAAACCTATTTTTACTTATGCATTAGCTATAGAATATCTAAATTATAATGAATATTCTTTAATCGAAGATAAACCATATACTTATAAAAATAGTAATATAACTGTTCATAATGCTGATAAAAAATATTTAGGAACTATTCCTTTAATAGATGCAATTGGATATTCAAGAAATACTTCAACTTTATATACTTTAGAAAATGTTATTAACAAAATTGGGCAAGATGCATGTATAGATTATCTTAAAAATATAAATCTTATGGATGAAGGGCCTTTTACAATGCCTTATGCTTTGGGAGGTATGAAATATGGTTTATCTCCTTATTTATTAGCAAATGCTTATAGTCTTTTCCCTAATGATGGTATATTTAAAAAAGCTACTACCATTAAATGTATTAAAGAATTAAATACTAATAAAATTATTTATTCTCGAGATGCTAATTCTAAGCAAATATTATCAAAAGAGACTGCTTTTATTATGAATTCTACTTTACAAAAAATCATGGATTATAATTATTATAACATTAATTATAGTCGTCCTAACAATATAATCATAGGAGGTAAAACTGGCACAAATGCATATGATAATATAATTATAAAAAAATATAATTATCCTCAATATGCTGATAGAGATAGTTGGTTTGTAGGTTATTCTAAAAATTACACTATTGCATGTTGGACTGGCTTTGATGAACCTTTAATTAATCAAAAAACATATTTTGGTAAAAATGATTCTCGTCGATTAATTGTTAAAGATATTTTTAGAAATGTTTTAAATAAATTAGAATTAAAAAATATTAATTTTAATAAATGTGATAATATTTCACAAATAAACATTGTCAAAAACGTTCCAGAAATGTATTTACCAAATGAATTAATACCAAATAATTATATTGTTACTGCATCTTTTAAAAAAGGATATGAACCAAAACAAATTATGCCTTTACCAGAATTTAAAAAAATAGAAAATGTTAATATCATTTCTTATGAAGATAATTTACAAATAGATGTTGATAATGAACTTATTGATGATAAATTATATAAAAATATTTTTGGTAAAAGAATATTTTTAATTACATATGAAGATGAAAACAATTTAGATACTTATCAAATATCTTCTAATCATTTTTTAATCAAAAAACATAATGATAGATTTAAAATAAATATTGTGGAAACTTATGAAAATAATAATAAAATAACAGGTGAAAGTTTTACTTTTTATTCTTATTAAATTCTCTACATATTAAAGATAATTTACAATTTTCACAATGAGGTGATCTTGCTAAACATGTATATCTACCAAAATGAATAAATTGATGATGTAATAAAATATAATCATATCCTTTAAAAAATTTTCTTAATTTATTTTCAGTTGTTTCTACATTATCTTCTTCTTTATCAATTTTTAATCTTTTAGCTAATCTATGAACATGAGTATCAACAGGGAATTCATTTTGATGAAATAATTCACATAAAACTACATTAGCAGTTTTATTCCCCACTCCTGGTAATGACATTAAATCTTTTTTATTATTTGGCACTTTTCCATTAAATTTTTTTATTAAATCAATAGCTATCAATTTTATATTTTTAGCTTTTGCATGATATAAGCCAATTTGTTTAATACATAATTCAACATCTTTAATATCAGCTTTAGCTAAATCTTCTAAAGTTGGAAATTTATTAAATAAAATAGGTGTCACTTTATTAACTGATTTATCTGTTGTTTGAGCAGATAAAACTACACTTATTAATAGTCCATAATCAGTAGTGTAATTCAATTCACAACTGGCAGTAGGTAATATTTCGTTAAAATAATTAACTATTATTTCTGCTTTTTGCTTATTTGTCATCACGGTTGACCCAATCATAAGACGCTATATCCATAGCTTTTTTAATATCTTTTTTTGTCTTTTCATCAACAGTAGAAAAGCCTTCTTCCATTCTATCAGTATGAGTTAAATTTTTTATAATTAATTTATCAACCATTTTAACAGTAACCTTATTATGTTTCATGATGCATTCATTAATTGAATTAATAATAACATTTTTATCCACATCTTCATTAAACCATTCACTAATCATATCTATTTCTAAAGGAGATAAAGATCTTTTCATATTTTCTTCTAATAATTTTGTTATTTCTCCAAATGCTTCTTGAGTATAAACTTTTGTTAAATCATTTTGATCTGAACAAACTTTTTTTGTAAATAATTCAATTATTTTTTTATAAGTATTTTCACATGATGTAACTAAAATATCACCACATTGAATATAACTTAAAAAACCTTTATTCATTAATGAAACAATTAATTCATCAATTTCTTTATCATTATAATTCATTTTTAAAGATAATAATTCTCCACTGAATAATGATTTTTTATCTTTACTAGATGAATCAATTAATAATAAAACTACTAATTCTTTTTCACTTAATCCTAGTTCTTTATAATTTTGTATTAAGATATTTCTATAATCTATATCACTAAATCTTATTAAATCCATATTTTAACTTCTTTCTTTTTATAGTTTTGCAAACTAAATCTCTTATTTCAAGACTTTTTTAAATACCCGCATAATATTTTTATGAAATATTTTTTCTATTTCATTTTCTTTAAAATCATTTTTTATTAAACATTCATATAATAAATTCATTTTATCGCAACTTGATAATTCATTAGGTGTTTCAATACCATCAAAATCACTACCTAAAGCAATATTATCTATACAGCCTAATTCTTTTATATGCTTTATATGATTTACTATATCTTGAATTGTGTCTATATTTTGATTAGTAAGAAAATCTTTATAATAATTCATTCCCATTACTCCACCATTTTTATGTAATGTCAATATCATTTCATCTGTTAAATTTCTTTTATTATCACAAATATATCGACAATTTGAATGACTAGCAACTATTGGATATTTAGATATTTCTATTACATCATAAAAACCTTTATCTGAAAGATGAGATACATCAATAATTATTCCTAATTCATTCATTTTTCTGATTACTTTTTTTCCAAAATCAGTTAAGCCTTTATTTTCATCTTTATTAGATGAAGATATTAAATTTGAATAATTCCAAGTTAATGTTATCATTCTAACCCCTAAAGAATATAAATAATCTATAGTTTCTAAAGTAGTAATTATTTCACCATTTTCAAGAGTTAACATTGCTCCTATTTTATTGTTACTTTTTATTTTTAAAATATCGTTATAAGTTAATACTTTTTCTAAATAAATTTTGTTTAATTCTAATTGTTGATTATAAAATTTATAATATAAATTAAAATCTTTGATTGTCTCCCCTTTATTTAAGAATATAGCAAAGCATTGAAGAAGATATTGCCCTTTAATAAGTTTTTGTACATCAAGATGTAAATCGTTTCTAAATAAGCTTTTATTTTGTTTATATAAAGATGTTATTGTATCGCAATGTAAATCAATAATATTATATTTTCTTTTATAATCTTCAATTATTATATATTCGTTTAATTTATATTCACTACATATATCATTAAATTTTACTTTTGATATATTTTTCATTTTATCAATTTCTTTATTAATTTGATAACGAGATATCTCTTTTAACAAATATAGATGAGTTTTTATAAAATCATCTAATTCTTTTTCTATTGTAAAATTTAATTGTAATTTAAATCTTATTGCCCTTAACATTCTTAGAGGATCTTCTTTTATTCTTTGATCAATATTACCAATCATTCTAATTATTTTATCATTTAAATCCTTTATGCCATTATGAAAATCATAAATTTTAAAATTGTCCATATATAAACTATTAATTGTAAAATCTCTTCTTTTACTATCTTCTTCAAGAGAATCGATAAAAATTATTTTTTCTGGATGTCTAAAATTATTTAAATATATTTCTTTTCTTAAAGTAGAAATATCATAATATTTATTATTAACTAATATTTTACAAAATCCTAATTTTTCAAAAGAGAAATCTCCATCAAAAAAAGTTTTTAAATCACTTATTAAAGCATTGGTAACAAAATCAATATCATTTATTTTTTTGTTTAACAAATAATCTCTAACTGCTCCACCTACAATATAAGCCTTTTTATTAATAGGTTCTAATTTAATATTAATTTTTTCAAGAATTTCATTTTTCATATTATCTATTATAACATATTCAATAAATGTTAAATATTTGTTGACAAAGAAATTATAATTTAATATTATTTTAATTGCTAAGGGCATTTAGCTCAGCTGGGAGAGCATCTGTTTGACGTACAGAAGGTCGGGGGTTCGAACCCCTCAGTGCCCACCATTAGTATTTATAAACGAACAATTATTTGTTCGTTTTTTTATTTTAATCCAATTAAAAACCTCTCTGATAGAGAGGTTTAGTATCAATATAATTTTATAAAGCAGGAATTACTGTTGTACCAACATTACTAAATTCAATAACTATATGATAAACTTCATTAGTATTCCAACCAAATTTGAAATTAATTTTTGTAGTATCATCAGTCATATAAACAAATGCATTGAGATTTAATGCTTCAAAGACTGAATAAGTGTTACCATCATTATATGTTAATCCAAAATTCAATCCAGTCCATGTAGCGCCAGTATAATAACTCATTGATAATATACTTAATAAATAAGAGAATCCGCCACCTGCACCATTAAATACATAATTATAATCTACATTTGTATCTTTTTCATATTCTTCAGAATAAATTACATTACGAGTAGCTTTTGTATCAAGCTTATCATCAGCTAAATAATCAACCAATCCATGTGCTTTATCCCATAAAGTTGTCCCATCAATTTGAGTTGATGTAGGATTAACAATTGTATACTCATTTCTACTTACTGTATAATTTGTAACTTTTGTAATTTTATTATCAGCTTTAGTAAAGTGATCATATGCTGTTTTATTTTCATTATTGATTTTAACATTCTTTGTATATAAAACATCTTCATTATTAACATATGTTTTTTCTTCTGTTTCAGCCATATATTTACTACGAATTTCTTCATAGATAGTTGTACCACCATCAAGAGTTAAATTAGGTGTTTCAATTGGCTTAGCTTTATTCAAATCAGTTGAATCATACCAACCACTTTTAACAGTCATTGTATAATTTTTGCTATTTGCAATTGATGTAAGTCTTTGATCAAATTTTTCTGGAACAGCACCTTCTGGAGTGTTTTCGAGTTCTTTAGAAACTGTTTTATATAAATTACTTTCTTTAACATATTCTTTTTCAGAACGTAAATAATATGTTCCCCAAGTAAATACACCGGATTGTCCAGAAACAGTTTCAGTATATGTACAATATAAATTATATACAGGGAAAGATGAAACAACTTCACCAGATGTATTTTTCATATCATACATCATTGCTGAAACACCTTTAGTTTGGAATTCAAAATTTACATCTTTATTATTACCTTTATAATATTCAGTTAATAATTGCATATAATATTCAAATAAATCAGATCTATATCCAAGCATACTTAACATTGTTTCTGCTGCATTTGCTCCACCTTCAAGAATTCCATTTTCACCTGTTGTAAATAAGTTTGTAGACATTGTAAATGAGCTTTTACTATAAAAAAGGCCACTTACTGCACCAGGTCCAAATTTAAAATTTTCACCTAATGCATCATCCATACTAAATGTATAAACACTTGTTCCTTGGAACAATTGACCTTCATATCCATATCCGGAATTATTTAATGCTTTATTACTATAAACTGTAAAATTTTCGCCAAATAACCAGCCATCACTAGTTAAATAAGTACCAGTTGAAGAATTATCAACTACACCAATAAAAAATTCATCATTAATACTATTAGTGTATTTATTATAAGCATATTTTTCTTTTGAATAAGCATTAAAAGATACAGATCTTTCTTTATCACCAGATTTTATTAAAATATCAACTTTACCTTCACTTAAAATAGTAACTTTTTTACCATCAATTGAAGCAGTATCTTCTGTTAACAATTCACAATCAAAAACTTGATTACCACCTTCAATAGTAACCATTTCAGCTAAATCTATAACCTCACCAACTACTGCACCATCAATAGCTTTTACAACAATATTATCTACTGTTTCATTACTAGCACTATTACCGCTTGTTCCATCACATGCTGCAAGAGTTGATAATAATAACAAAGGTATTAATAATATTGGCATATTTTTTAATTTCATACACACTTCTCCTTTATAAAAACAATATATATAACATATATTGAATTAATTAAACCATTTTTTTA
>CAJKZK010000042.1 GCA_905204225.1 uncultured Bacillota bacterium | reverse complement strand
TTCATTAAGAGAATAAGAAGTGTCCATCCCTTCTTTTATTGATATTGATGAAATAGTTTTTTCTTGTTCAGTATTGCTTAATGAAGTAACATTAAATGTAAAGTAATCAAAGTTAGGGGCACGTACAGTTCCACTTTCGGTAACTTTATCAGTGAATTTAATCGTGATTTTATTTTCGCCTTTTTTCAATGTAAGACCAGTTTTAATAGTTAAATCAGTCCAATTAACCATGTCTTTCCATTTATTTGTTCCTTTGCATGCTTTGTTGATTGTTCCACTTACATTTTCAATCTTTTCATCATTAAGATTAAATTCAAGTAAATCAGAAACTTCAGATGAATCTAGACCTCCATTTGAACATGATTGAGCGCATAAACCAAAATCAAATGTTCCAGCTTTTTCAGCAATAAAATTAATTTGAATAATATTGCCCGGTACAGAGATATTACCTGTACATGCTGAATTAGAAGCATCAGTTCTACCTGTTTCAATTTTATCAAAAGCAGAATTACCAACAGCTTGTTTTTTTGCTAAAGATAAATCTACTGAAGAAGAATCTTCTACTTCTACTTTATAAGATTTGACTTCATTCAATACAATACAACCATTAATAGTTATATCAAAATTTAATTGTTTATCTTTATAATTTAGAGTAACAGTTTTTGTGCCTAAAGAACTTGTATCAAAATTTGCTAACATTTCTTTAGTAATATTAATTTCTTCAGTATCACCATTAGAATAAGTAACAATAAGAGTACCACCTTTGAAATCTTCATTAAGAGAATAAGAAGTGTCCATCCCTTCTTTTATTGATATTGATGAAATATCAATTGGAGGCAATTCTAAATTAGATAATTCTTTAACATTGTAGTTGAAACAATCAAAATTAGGAAATCTTAAACGATTTGAAAGACTTGCTCCAACTTTTGAAACAAAAGAGAGAACATTAATACCTTTATTCATTTCAACATTTTTAATAGTAACATCGGCATAATTTTGCCAATCAATACCAGTTTTTCCTGGTAAAGTTTTGTTTGCTAAATTTAATTGTTTGTCATTTATTGAAATCTCCATGGCATCATCTAGATTTGTTTCAACCATGTTTTTATTATCTGTACTTCTAGTTGCTGATGCCATGCGTAAAGTTAAATCACCACGACTATATCCTTCACTTAAAAAATAATAAAGAACTTTATTTCCTATATTAGAAAAATTTTCAACAGATTTTTTTCCACTACAAACGTCGTTATCTTTAATTAAACCATCAGATGTTGAACTTGTTGATGCATAAGTAAAGTCTCCATCTTCTGCTTCAACTAAATAATTATTTATTTTATC
Organism: uncultured Bacillota bacterium; assembly: GCA_905204225.1. Taxonomy (GTDB): domain Bacteria; phylum Bacillota_I; class Bacilli_A; order RFN20; family CAG-449; genus CAG-449. Next base: position 11,902 of record CAJKZK010000042.1, on the reverse strand, counting down.
AATATTTGCATTAGAACGAAGAGATACATCTAATGTTAATGTATCAAATTTACTTTCATCAACATAAGATGAACAAGTAATAGTGGTTGTCCCAATATTATTAAATAAAACATACCCTTTTCTTGAAACTTGGGCTACTTCAGGATTTGAAGAAACATATTTTACTTTAGAAGAAAATATACCACTTCCTGTTACTGAAGCTGATAATTTTAAAGATTGATCTTGTAAAATACAGCTTAAAGAATCTGGCGCATCTTCTTCTAAAATTTTGATAGTAACACTTTCAATAGAATAATCATTGTTAATAATATTATTGTCACAAGAAGCTAGAGAAAATAATAATCCTACACTTAAAAATAAAGCAATGTTTTTTTTCATTATTTGTTATCTCCTTCATTTTTCTTTGTTAATTTTATAAAATTAAAAACAATCCATGCTGATAAAGTTAATGATGTTACACCAATAACTCCCCAACCTATATAAATTCCAACTTGCCAAGGTGCTAAATCATAAGTGATAATAGAACCTGGAACAATTTTATTCATAAGATTAGAATTTGCATAAGAATATAATATATTATGAGATGCATCTCTTAGAGCTTGCATAGATGTATTACTCTCTTCATCTTTGAATTTTGCATTTGTAGTAGAAAGAACTAAATCTCCACCATTTCTAACCATTTTATCAATGTCCATAAAACTTCTTGAAGCAGAACGATAATCAGTAATTACTGTTCCTTTAAATCCCCATTCATCACGAAGAAGAGATTTTAACAAGGACTTACAACCACCTGTCCAAGTTGTTCCTATTGCATTAAATGATGACATTAAGGCAGTGGCTGCTCTCATAATTTTCTTTTCATGGCTACCATCTTCATTTGCTATATATTCAACTTCCATAGTAGCTTCTTTAAGAGGTATTTCAAATGCTTTAAGATAAATTTCTCTTGCAGCTTGTTCGTCAACCCAAGTAAATAAAGGTGAAAAGTTATAATATACCCAACCAGAACGATAAGATTCTTGATCATTTAAAGCAAAATGTTTAGTATAACAAACTAAACCTTTTTCACTGGCTTTAGAAATTAAAGAAGATAATAGTTTTCCAGAAAGTAAAGGATCTTCAGAAAAATATTCAAAATTACGGCCACCAAAAGGAGAACGATGAATATTTGCACCTGGACCATACCAGCCAGTTACTCCATAAGCAAGACCTTCTTCACCTACGATTGAACCCCATTCTTCAACGAGTTTTCTATTCCATGAACAAGCAATAATAGCTTCACTTGGAAAACCATTTAAAGTTAGATTATCTTTTCCTGAAACACCAGCCCAATCATTTACTTTTAAAGCTTGTGGACCATCATTGTCAGAAGATTTAGGCTTTCCTACACTACTAACTTCTGCAGTTCGCCAACCACCAGTTGTTACTAATTTAATCATTTCTTCTTTTGACATTTGATTAAGTAAACTATCATAAAGTTGATTATCATATTCTTTAGCTCTTAAATCAATTAATGAATAACCATTTTGATTAGAAAAAATAGGTTCAGTAGCATTTTCGTTAATATCATCTTTACTTGCATCGTATGAAGTAAGAGCAGCTATAAGATCGTTTGAAGCAATTCTATCACGATCAGTAGGTGCTTTTGGTAAATCTTTTAACTTATCTTTACGAGAAAACTTATCCATTTTCATTATTTCTGAATCAATAAGTTCATCATCGAATACACTCATTGCTGCGATAGTATCTTCTTTTTTCTTACCTTGAGCATTTATTTCACTTTGGCGAGGATTATTTTCATTATAAACTTCTTTTTGATTTTGATAATAAGTAAATGAATCATATATATTATGAGAATCTTGACCTAAATAAATATTATATTCACCTTTATCTAAAACATAGCAACCTTCAAATTCGTTATCAAATGAAGCCATATCTTCAATATTAAAATCTAAATGTAAAGTGTCTTTTTCACCAGGGTTAATTATTTTGGTTTTATCAAAAGCTATTAAAACTTTACTTGATTTTTCTGTTTCAACTGGATTACATGTTTCTTCTTTACCATAAGGAGCACGATAATAAATCTCTACAACATCTTTTCCTGCAACTTTACCAGTATTTTCAACTTCAACATCTAAAGAAATTTTTCCATTTTTAGAATCATGTTTAGTAATTTTTTGACTGAATGTTGTATAACTTAATCCATACCCAAATGGGAAAGCGACTTCTTTATTGTAATCAATACTTCCATATTCAAAAGCAGTTTCATAATATCTATAACCTACATAAATCCCTTCTTCATATTGAACAAAATATCCTTGATTAAGATATGTGTTAGATTTATTGATATTTGTATATTTGTTTCTCCTTTTATTTGTTCCATTTGGATTATAATAATAATCATCTCCAAAATTTGCATAACTTGGATTTAAAGTAAAATCACATGGAAAAATGTCAGCTGTTTTTCCTGAAGGATTAACTTCGCCACTTAAAATATTTCCTACTGAATTAAAACCTGTTGAACCAGGACCACCTATATAAAGTATGGAATTTATTTTTTCGTCATTTTTTAAATTTCCTAATTCCATTGGGTTTGAAGAATTTATAATTATACAAATTTTAGTGAAACCACCTTTTTTAATTTGTTCAATCATAGCTTCTTCTTCATCACTTAATTCAAGATAATGTTTATTAGGATTGTATCCAAATGTATTATCTTTAGTTTTATTAGATGCATAGAAAGTATCATCACCCATATGAAGAGGAACATCATAATTCTCTCCACCAATACGAGTAAGGTAGACTAATGCTACATCAGAAAATGATTTTGCATCATTAACGATTTTTTCATTTAATGGCATTTCTGGTAAATCCCATTCTGCATTTGAATAACTAAGAGAAGGACGAACATTATTTTTTTTAGTACCATTATTTGTTAAACGAGTAGTATTATTAGACCAATCTTTGTATGTATCTAATAATGTTTGGTTCACTTCGAATCCAGCATTCTTTAAACCATCTAATGGCGTAACATTTTTTGATGTTGAAGCTGCTCCTGATCCTGTACCTCCATAGGCTGGATAAGTAAAAGACCAACCAAAAACATTAACTTTTTTTTCTTTTTCATTTGTTTGGTGTAATGGAAGAGCATTATCTTTATTTTTTAACAAGACAATACTTTCATTCATAATCTCTTCTGTTAATTTTTTTGCTTTTTCTTCAACTGTATTTTGATCATAAGTTGAATGATAATAATCGGAATCCCAATTTTCTGAACCTTCAGCTTTATTGATGTTCATGTTTGCTTTTCCAAAAACAAGATCCATTGCTTGTGGAAATGAATTCATACCAATATGAACTGTTGTTCCAATTGCTAATAAAAAAGCAATGGAGGCAGAACTTACTATAATATGAATTTTTGCTTTATTCTTTTTTGCCATAATTTTCTCCTTTCTTGGCTTAAAGTTAGTATAGCAAAGAATCTTTGTAACCGATTACACATTGCGTAAGTTGTTGTTTTGATTACTTTTTATTTGTATTTAACGGAATTAAAACATCAACCATAAACATAGAATTTGCTTGATGAATATACATGTCACCATTATATTTTTCGATAGTAGTTTGCATAGATAATAACCCATAACCATGATTGTCTTTATCTTCTTTAGTTGATTTAATAAGTCCGTTTTTTATTTTTATTTGATGATTACAATAATTTTCAATATGTATATGAATCATATATTCTATATTTTTTAAAGTAATACGAATAAATTTTTGATCAGAATTTGAATAAGAACTTACTTCTCTAATTGCATTAGAAATTGCGTTATCAAAAAAAGAATAAATATCTACATTTTCCATAAAATTAAGAAGTTTACCATCAACTAATGAAGTTAGCTGAATTGATTTATCGTGGCAAAATAAAGTTTTTTCAGTTAAGACAACATCGAGAGCATGATTACCAGTTGATATAACAGAATCATAAGTATTAACATATTTTTCAAGAGAAGATAAAGCATTGGCACTAAGATCATTAACATTTTTCATGTTTTCAATTTGATGTTTTAAATCATGGTATTTTACATTCAACATTTTAATTGCTTGGCTTGATAATTCATAATGATCTCGATCTTTATCCCACATCATTTTTACAATTTGTAATTCTTTTTGTAGGTGTTTCATATCATCTAAAGAAAATTCCAAAACAAAAGCAATAATACAAATGTTCATTGATAAAAAATAAAAAAGCAAAAGAATTGATTTTGTGTGAAGATTTTCATTATAAACAACAATAGAATTAATTATAATTGCTACTAAAATCATAATTCCTGAAAAAGAAAAAAGACCAATATTAGAGATATTAAGTCCTTTTGTTCTTTTTATTTTATTTTGAAAAATAAAAATACCAATAAAAGTAATGAATAAAAAGCATTCAATTTCAATAAAAAAACAAATTAATTGACTAGAATTTTGTTTGTCGAAAATTATTTGTTCACTTCCATAATTTCCAATAGAACCAATTGAATTTAAGCCTGTTCCTACTAATATTAATTGGCTTGCAGCATAACTTATATGTTGAAGTGAATAACTAAAAAAAGCAATAAATAAAATATTTAAAATCTTTTCTTCAAATGAAATAAATAAAGGAAAGAGACTAAAAATAAAAGTTATTAAAAATAAAAATGTTGTGTAATAAGCATTTGAAAAAGGAATTGGTAAAGATAAAACTAAAAGGAAATATATTATAGATGAAATAAGAAATCTAATGATAAAATTTTTTCTTTTCTTTAATGAAAAAGACAAAAAGAATTCTATTATAAAAATCTCAATAGAAAAAATGATTTTAAAAATAAATAAAGGAGAAAGTGTGTACATTATTTTTCACTCCCAGAAATATATAAAACTAAAGCTTCAACTAGACCTTTCTTTTTGTTACGGGAAATTGGTAGTTTTTCATTGCCTACAACACAAAAATCTCCTTCAATTTTTTTTATATATTTTAAATTAATAAGTAAATAGCTATTACAACGATAAAAATGATAATTTTTTAAAGTGTTTTCAATATCTAATAATTTTCCCCATTCTTCAAAATTACCATCTGAAGTATGATAAGTTAATTTATGATTAAATACTTCAATATAAAAAATAGAATTTGAATTTAAAACAATGTTATCATGTCCGTTTTTTAAAATAATATCTCCTACTAAAGTTGTTTCTCTTTTTAATAATGCTTTTTTAAACATTGTTGAAAAAGAATATTTGTTTACTGGTTTAACAATAAAATCGAAAGCGTTAACTTCATATCCTTTTATAGCACAGCTAGCAAGATTAGTAACGAAAATGATTATAATATTTTTATCTTTATCTCTTAATTCTTTGGCAGTATTAAGGCCATTTATATCTGGAAGTTCTATATCCATGAAAACAATATCGTATTGAAATGAATAATTATCTAAGAAATTTGTAGATGTTTTAAATAAATCAACGATTAATTCAAGTTGATTTTCTTTAGAATATAAATCAATATTTTCTTTTAAATTTAGATAATCTTTTTTATTGTCTTCAACGATTGCAATTCTTTTCATAAATCAATTTCTCTATAGCTATAATACAACAAAAAATTTATTTTTAAAAGCTACACAAAAAAAATTATTATCTAAAACATAATACTACTAATACTCATTGATATATCTTTAGCTTGAACATTTCCTAATTTTAATGGTAAAGAAGTACTATATGAAGTTCCATTAATAGAACAAGAATAATCAAAAACTGGATTAGTTCCATTAAATAATTCATTTAAATGAGCTGAAGTGATATTTTTTAATTTCATTGTGTAATTAAATGCATCAGTTTGGTTTTCAGATACTCCTCGCATACCTGCTAAATTGAAACATTTAATATTTAATTTTGCAGTAATTGAATAAATAAATGATTCATAAGTAAAATTAGTAAACGATTCTGGATCAAGAGTAGATAATGTTGAACTTACTAAAGTTGTTTCTTGTTCATATAATGATTTACCAGAAGTTGATTTATATTTTGTAGCTTTTTGTTTTACTGTGTAAGCATTTGATTCATAATTTTCGATATTATAAGAATCTAATCTTAAATAATTATTTGCTTTTGTTATAAAGTCTTTGTTAAATATTAATTTTTCATTTTTTACTGTTTTATCAACTTCAATTGATCCACCAGTTGTATTAACAGTAGTGTTAACTTTTAATGGTTTATTATCTTCTGCTAATAAAGAATATGATGGAGTTATTCTTTCTATAAAATCAATTTTTAAAGTAGCAAAGACACTTTCATTAGTTTCTGCATATAAAGTAAGAACTATTTGTTTTAAAAATGGCTTTAAACATGTAATTGTTAATTTATTGTTTTCTACATCATGTAAAATAGAAAGTATATTGTCTTCAAGTGGAGTATCATCATTAAAATAATTTAATTTATAAATAATTTGTCCAGCATAAAATGAAGGAGTAACAGTATAAGTAATTTCTTGAGATCCATAATCATTTTCACTTTGAATTGATTTGACTACAAGATTAATGCCTTTGTTGTTATCAATAGAAGATATTAAGCTACTTTCATTAGAATTAGATTTATTATTTATTATTGTAGGAATAGTAATACTTGAAATTAATAATAATCCAGCTAAAGAAAAAATAATAATTTGTTTGTTTGTTTTCTTCATTTAAAAACCTCCTAAAAAATCAAACATTTTAGTGCAACCATTATATAAATTGCTAAAAAAAATAAAAATTAATAAAAAATATATAATTTAGGCAAAAAAATATACTATTTTAATGAGATTTCATATTTATAAAATGTAAATGAAAGGAAAACAATGGCTGATCCAAATATTGAAACAATCTTAAATTTAAAAGGAACAAATATCTCACCTACATCTAATAGTTTATCCTGGAGTGCAGTTCCAGGAGCAGTAAATTACATAATATATCGTAGTACTACATTAGATGGTACCTATAATAAAATAAGTGAAACTAATGCAACTACATATTTAGATGAAAATTTAACACCTAATACAACTTATTATTATAAAATTTCTGTTGTAGATACAGCAGGAGGAGAAGGAACACAAACTTCACCATTACAAATAACTACATCAAATGAAGACTTGCCTGCACCTACTAATGTCTCTGTTACTCCAAGAAATTGTCATTCATTATTAATAACATGGGATTATGTTGATAACGCAAATAGTTATAACATTTATCAGTCTTTAACAGAAGATGGAACTTATACTTTAGTGGGTACTGCAACAGGTAATAAGTTCATTATGGATAATTTAATAAGAAATACAACTTATTATTACAAAGTAGCAGCAGTTAATAACACTCAAGGAATATTATCTCCTGCTAATAGTGCAACTACTTTACAAAATTGTATAGAATGTTGTAAAAGAGTATGTTATTTAAGTAATAATAATGGCTATTTATATAGGTGTTGTTACTATACACACGTTAGATGTGTGTGTTGTGATTAATTAACTATTGAAACTATTATTCTAGCTTTAAAACTAGTGTAATAGTTTTTAATTTTAATAATTTTATGGTAGAATAATTAGCAGGTGGAAAAAAATATGGATGTAAAAGAAAGAATAGAAACATTAACAAGGTTATTAAATCAATATGCTTATGAATATTATGTTTTAGATAATCCTAGTATTTCTGATTATGAATATGATCAATTATATAAAGAATTATCTTCTTTAGAATTAGCGTATCCTCAATATGCTTTAGTAGATTCACCTACTAAAAGAGTAGCTGATAAAGTGTTAGATAAATTCGATAAAATCACTCATCAAGTAAAAATGATGTCCATTAATGATGTTTTTGATTATGAAGAAATAAAAAAATTTGATTTAGATATTAAAAAAATTATTGAAAACCCTACTTATAATTGTGAACTAAAAATAGATGGTTTATCTGTATCATGTATATATGAAAAAGGTGTTTTAAAAACAGCTTCAACAAGAGGAAATGGAACTATTGGAGAAATAATAACTGAAAATGCTAAAACAATAAATTCTATTCCATTAAAAATAAAAGATCCTTTAGATATAGAAGTTCGTGGAGAAATTTTTATGCCTAAAAAATCTTTAATAAAAGTTAATCAAGAAAGACAAGAACAAGGTCTTGAAGAATTCCAAAATTGTAGAAATGCAGCTTCTGGTACTATAAAATCGTTAGATTCTAAAATTGTTGCTAAAAGAAAACTAGATAATTTTATGTATCAATTAATTACTAAAGAAGAAAATGTTATTACACAAAGTGAAGTATTATCATTTTTAGAAAAAGAAGGATTTAAAACTAATAAAGAAGGAAAATTGTGTAAAAATGTTGATGAAATAATTGAATATATTTCCTATTGGAAAGAACATAAAGATGATTTACCTTATCCAATTGATGGTGTAGTTATTAAAGTTAATCAATTAAATGCATATAATAAGATAGGTTATACTGTTAAATGTCCTAAATGGTGTATTGCTTTTAAATATCCAGCTGAAGAAGCTAGTACTATTTTAAGATTGATTACATTTCAAGTAGGAAGAACTGGAGTAATTACTCCGGTAGCTAACTTTGATACAGTTTTTATTTCTGGAACTGATGTTAGTAGAGCGACTTTACATAATGAAGATTTTATTAAATTAAGAGATATTAGAGTAGGAGATACTATAAGAGTAAGAAAGTCAGGAGAAATAATTCCTGAAGTCTTTGCAGTAGATTTTTCTAAAAGAAAAGAAGATTCTAAACCATTTAAAATGATTGAATATTGTCCTGTATGTGGAGAAAAATTAGTTAGAAAAGATGGTGAAGCTGATTATTTTTGTGAAAATGAAAATTGTAAAGCAAGAAAACTAAATTCAATTATTCATTTTGCTAGTAAAGGGGCAATGAATATTGAGTCACTTGGTGATAAATTAATTGAAAATTTTTATGACGCAGGATTATTAACTGACATTGTTGATATATATACTTTGTATACGAAAAAAGATCTTTTGATAAATATGGAAAAATTAGGTGAAAAAAGTGTAGAAAACATTTTATCATCAATAGATATTTCTAAATCAATGAATTTAGATAAAGTAATATTTGGTTTAGGAATAAGAAATGTGGGGTCTAAAGTAGCTACATTATTATGTGAAAAATTTCCTTCAATAGAAGAATTACAAAAAGCAACTTATGAAGAAATAATATCTATTAATGATATAGGAAATATTATTGCTCAAAGTGTTGTTGATTATTTTAAAAAGCAAGAAAATCTAGAGCGAATTAATAAATTAAAAGAACTTGGTGTAAATATGAAATATAAAAAGAAAGACACTATTAATGGGGCATTTGCTCATAAAATAGTTGTTTTAACTGGCAATTTGCATAATTACACAAGAGAAGAAGCTAAAGAAATTATTGAATCATTAGGGGGCACAACTTCTAGTAGTGTTTCTAAAAAAACTGATATTGTTTTAGCAGGAGAAAAAGCTGGTTCTAAATTACAGAAAGCTATTGAATTAGGTGTTAAAATAATTGATGAAAATGAATTTATTAAATTAATAAAAAAAGGTGAGGATTAATTCTCACCTTTTAAAATATATAAAATACCAATTGTTCCTCTTCCACAATGAGAAGAAATAACACATCCTGCATGGGTAACCATAATATGACTTGGATCAATTACTTTTGACATCTTATCATAAAGATATTTTTCAGATTCAGGAGCAATAGAAGAAGTAATCATTACAGTTCCTAATTCTATATTAGGTAAATCATTCATAAAGATATTAAATAATGTATCTAATCCTTTAATGGTTTTACCAATAACTTTTCTTTTAACATACATTGAACCATCTTTAACACCAATAATTGGTTTAATACTTAAATGTTTACCAAAGAAATAACTTAAAGCAGAACATCTTCCACCTTTAAATAAATAATCTAATGTTTCAATAATAAATTGTGAAACAACTTTTCCTCTAATAGACATTAAATTATCATAAATCTCATCTAATGTTTTTCCTTGGTCTCTTAATTCAACTGCTCGTATAACTTGTAAACCTATACCTGTTGATAAATTATATGAATCATATACTTTAATTCTTCCTTCAGGAAATTCTTGACTTGCTAAACTTGCATTATTGCATGATGAAGACATTTTAGAAGAAATACCTGTATAAAAAATATCATAACCTAAATCAATATATTTTTTAAATACATCATAAAGAACTCCTACTGGTATAGCGTTTGTTTTAGGTAATGTTTTTAATTCATCAACTTTTTTATATAATTCTTCTGTTGTAATATTTTCTCCATCAACATAATTTTCTTCGCCAAAATTTACTCCTAATCCAACTACAGCTATATCGTGTTTAGCAATATATTCTGGAGTTAAGTCAGCGGTAGAATCAATAATTATCTTAATTTTATTCATAAAAAAACCTCTCGTAAATTAGTATAACATAAAAAAAGTATAGATTAAAAGATGCAAATATTAAAATAGACTGATATTTTGACTTATATTTTTATCAATTAAATTATATTTTATGAATATAGGTTTTAGAGCTTTAATAACTATAAATAAAATAATACTTTGAGGTATTAAATATATTAAGTTTTTAGGAATTACAAATAAAATCATATAAGACAATGTTTGAGTTAAAGTATAATTTGCAACAAACCCCCAGCAAAATGAGCCAATAATTACATTGCATATTAAAGCAATAATTAATCTCAACATTAAACATCTACAAAATGATAATTTTTTGTTATATAGCATTAAACCATGTATAAAGCCAGATATCATTGCTTGAAAAACATAACCAATAAAAAAAGCTGTTCCAGAAGTATCAAAAAGGAAATATCCGGCTATATCTGCAACAAAACCTATTAATAATCCACTTATTGGGCCATATATAATACCTATTATAGAATAGAATATGAAACCAAAACCTAAGCCTAAAGTGGAAAAACCAGAAGGAACTTTAATCATTTTGGATATTAATAAAAGGGCTAATATCATTGCTAAAAAACATATTTTTTTTGGGCTAGAAATAAATGATGATGCTTTTAACCAATATTCTTTAGAAAATATTGAAGGTAAATTTAAATCTTGATTTTTTTCAATATCTTTCTTCTTTATAAATATGATTATTAAATAATAGATTAAAACAATAAAAGTAAAAGAAATGCTGACTATTAATCCAATTAAATAATTATTTGATGAATTATTTTCTTTAATAATGTTTTCATTAATAAAATTAACATTATAATCTTTTAATAATAGATAATCTTTTATAAATGTTTTGGCTCTAGTAGAAACAATTTGTTTATCTTTTAAAAAGAAATTATCATAATACCTACAAAATGTTGTTAAAACATAAATATCGTTATTTTTAGCAATATAAAATCCTTTTTCACTTTTTATTAAATCAATATTAATGTTTTTATATTTATCATTATTATTTTTTATATTAGTTAATTCTTGGTAATCAATATTTTCATTTATATTAATAGAAGAAGTAAATTCACATGTATAAGTTGAATTAATGTAGTTATTAATGCAAGAAGATAAGTATCCAATTAAAAAAGAAAAAATAAAGGTGAAAATTAAAATAGATAGTATTTTCTTAATAATTTTATTCATAAAAAAAGACCTCCAAATAATGAGGCCCGCTTGAAAAAATCTCACGGACATTTTTAGTAAACCGCCCATAATGGTTCGTCCATATCATTTATCCGAAATAATATAGCACTTGACGCTTACTAAAGACTCAAGATTGATATGCTAAGTATAAATTAATTTTATATTTATAACAATAAATAAAATAAAATTGTAAAAATTTATTAAATTTAATTTTTATAATTAATAATATAAAGAT
>CAJKZK010000041.1 GCA_905204225.1 uncultured Bacillota bacterium | reverse complement strand
TAAACCATTGGGCATAACTCCGACGACACTAACTAATTCTAATGCTAAAGTTTATTTTAATAATTATGATAAATATCCATTTATTAGAAATTTATCAAATAGATATAGAAACGAAGATTTAATGTATGCTAAGCTATATGTATGGGATGTTGCAACTAGAGCAGCAATTTATGAAGTCTTAAATAGAATATTATCTACAGTAAATAGTTATAATCAATGGGAAGATAATCAACAAAAAGAACTTAATATTATTATGAATTCATCATCACTTGGTTTATCAATTGCTGGTGAAGTTATTGCTTGGATTGCATTAGCTGATTTAGCAGCAGCAGTGGCTACTACTCTTGCTGCATTAGGATTTCTTGTTGCTACAACAAGTGCTGCTATTGCAATTGCGGTATTTGTTGCAACATTTACATTGAAATCACCATTTGATATTACTAAAGCAAATTTAAGAGAATATCTTATAAATGCTAAGGCTGGATTTGAAGTTGGAAGAGGAAGCAATAATCAACAAGTTGTTACACTTAAGTTCCGCTACCATTTTGGAAATGATAATGGAAATTATTTTGATTATTCCCCAATTTATAGAAATGATGATAAAAATTTATATAATGAAACATCTATAAATTATATCGATCCTAATAGTTGTATAAATGGTTCTGTAATTGGATTTAAAACGATTGATGATATACAAGGATATTTGAAATGAATATAAATAAAATAACATACATATATGACAAAAAAGTTTTTCAAAAAATTTTGTTAAGGCATTTAACGCCGATTACAATATATACTTTTTTCTTTGTATTTTTGATATTGATATGCATACCATTAACTTCTATTGGTTATTTAAACAATAATAAGACATTATTTCTTACTACAGAAATATTGGCGTTAGTTTCTATTATTTGCAATGGATTTGGTTTGTCTTTTTACAAAATTTATTTTCAAAATTTATTGATAACTGTTAATAACTGGTCATATCAACATGAATTAATAATTGAAAATAATAATGCTACTTTATTTTTAAAATCATTAGATGGATTAAAAGAAGAAAAATATAGTTTTCCTATTAAAAAAATAAAGAAAGAAAAAGACACTTATTTAATTTTTAAAGACCATAATCATTTTTTTTATGTTCCAGCTGAATTATTTGATGCTAATAAATTATAATTTAATAATAGTTTAGTTGGAAATTTATTATGAGTAATTTAATTATAAGAAAAGCTAATAAAAATGATATAAATGGTATTGTAAAATTATTATTTGAAGTTCAAAAAGTACATAGTGATGTTAGACCTGATTTATTTATTGCAGGTGAAAGAAAATATACTAATGAAGAATTAGAAGATATTTTATTAGATAATTCAAAACCAATATTTGTTGCAGATATTAATGGAGCAGTTGTGGGTTATGCTTTTTGTATTGTTTCAATTCCTAAAAGTCATACATTACAACCAATAAAAAGTTTATATATTGATGATTTATGTGTAGATAAATATTATAGAGGTTATCATATTGGTACTGAATTATATAATTATGTTTTAGAATACGCTAAAGAAATTGGTTGTTATAATGTTACGCTTAATGTTTGGGTAGATAATCAAAATGCAGTTGAATTTTATAAGAAAATTGGATTAAAAGTTCAAAAAATAGGAATGGAAAAAATATTAAAGTAATATTTATAAATCTAAATTTTTATTTTATAAAAATAATTAGCAAGACAATTGTTTACTTTTAATTTTTTCAATAGTAAATTTAATATGTGATTAGAGGTAAAAAATGAAAAGAATATTAACAATAATTGCTTGTTTATCTTTATTAATAATTCCATTACTTGTTTTTATTTTTAATAATGATGTAAGAGTTATAAAATTATAAATAGTGTACTTAATTATAAGAAAGCACAAAACGAAAATAACACAATTAAAATTATTAGAACAATCTCTTTATTAGATGCTTTATTTGCTATATTAAATTTACAAAATACTTTAGTAGTTACCTTTGGTCAAATAGAAGAAATGATTATTTTAATAAGTATTTCAAGCTTTTTAATTGCGTTATTAATGATTATAATTTCTTTTAAAAATTTAATTAACAATATCAAAAAATAAATATATCAATTATAATTATTTTAGGTGAATTAAATGTATATTGATTATTATAAAACTCCAAATAAATTTGATGATATTGTTTTAAGTAGTGATGGTAATGTTTTAACTGGATTATGGTTTAAAAATTCTTCTGATAAAAATATACATATAAATAATTATCAACGAAAAGATTTAGAAATATTTAAACAAACAAAAAAATGGTTAGATATATATTTTTCGGGTAAAAATCCCGATTTTGATATTGAATATAGAATAGATTATCTAACTTCATTTAAAGAAGAAGTTTTATCAATAATTAAATCTATACCCTATGGAAAAACTATTACTTATGGTGATATTGCTAAAATTATTAGCAATAAAAGAGGTATTAAAAAAATGTCATCACAAGCTGTTGGTCAAGCAGTAAAATCGAATCCAATATGTTTAATTGTGCCATGTCATAGAGTAATAGGCATTAATAATAAAATGGTAGGTTATGTAGGAGGAATTAATAATAAAATTAATTTATTAGAATTAGAAAAATATGATTAGATGTTCTTGGTGTAATCTTAAAAATAAAAAATATGTTTTTTATCACGATAATGAATGGGGAGTTTTAAATTTAAATGAAGATTATCTTTTTAAAATGCTGATTTTAGAAAGTTTTCAAGCTGGTTTATCTTGGGAATGTGTGTTAAATAAAGAAGATTATTTTATAGAAGCATTTGATAATTTTAATATAAATAAGATTGTTAATTATGATGAAAATAAAATTGATGAATTAATGAATAATAAAAATATTATTAGAAATAAATTAAAAATTAAAGCTACAATTAATAACGCTAAATTTTTTCTTGATATAGAAAAAGAATTTTCTTCATTTAAAAATTATTTATTAACTTTTTGGGATAATAAAATAATTTATGAAACAAATAAAACTACTAATGATTTATCTGATAAAATCTCTTGTGATTTGAAAAAAAGAGGAATGAAATTTGTTGGTTCAACAATTATTTATTCATATTTACAAGCAATTGGAATAATTTATTCACATGAAAAAGAATGCTTTAAATATATAAAAATAATTGATTAATTACATAATAAATAATATATTATTTATTTAGATTGGAGGATTATATGGAAGAAATTAATAGAAAAATATTAATAGGTGAAAGAGCGTTATTTCAAAAAGAAGATTTATTAATTAATGAATGTATTTTTGAAGATGGTGAATCGCCATTAAAAGAAAGTAAAAATATTATTTTAAATAATACAAGTTTTAAATGGAAATATCCTCTTTGGTATAGTAAAAATATCGTTTTAAATAATTGTGTTTTATTTGAAATGGCTCGTTCTGGTATTTGGTATACAGATAATATTACTTTTAATGATTGTTTAATTGAAGCTCCTAAATCTTTTAGAAGAAGTAATAATATTGTTTTAAATAATGTAAGTATGCCTAATGCAAGTGAAACATTTTGGAATTCAAATAATATTACTTTAAATAATGTAGTAGCTAAAGGAGATTATTTTGGCTTTAATTCTAAAAATGTTAAAATAAATAATTTTACATTATATGGTAATTATTGTTTTGATGGTGGTAGTGATATAGAAATCCATAATGCAAAATTATTATCAAAAGATTCATTTTGGAATTGTAATAATGTGGTAGTATATGATTCA
This sequence comes from uncultured Bacillota bacterium, assembly GCA_905204225.1. GTDB lineage: Bacteria > Bacillota_I > Bacilli_A > RFN20 > CAG-449 > CAG-449. The sequence goes on along the minus strand of CAJKZK010000041.1, from coordinate 10,530 downwards.
TATATATGTGGAGAATATTTAGGTTGGAATTCAAAAAATATTAAATTTATTAATTGTACTATTGAAAGTCTACAAGGGTTTTGTTATATGGATAATGTAATATTAGAAAATTGTAAATTAATTAATACAACTAGATCATTTGAATATTCTAGTATAAAAGCTAATATTATTGGTAAAATTGATAGTGTAGTTAATCCAAAAAGTGGATATATTAAAGCTAATAATATAGATAAAATTGTTTTAGATGATCCAAAAATTAATAAAAATGAAATTAAAATAGAGGTTGATCAATGAAATATAATTTTGATAAATTAACTGATAGAACTAAGCAAAATTCTTTAAAATGGGATATTAAAGAAAATGAATTACCAATGTGGGTGGCAGATATGGATTTCGAAGTAGCTGAACCTATTGTTAATGCTTTAAATAATAGATTAAATCAAAAAATATTTGGATATAATATTATTCCTTCATCATGGTATGATTCTATTATTTCATGGTGGGAAAGAAAACATCATTATTTGATGAAAAAAGAAGATATTTTATTTTCTACTGGTGTTGTTCCTTCTATTTCTAGTGTGGTTAGAAGATTAACTTTACCAGCAGAAAATGTTTTAATTCAAACTCCAGTTTATAATATCTTTTTTAATTCAATCATTAATAATGGAAGAAATGTTTTAGAATCAAAATTAATTTATGAAAATAATAAATATCATATTGATTTTGAAGATTTAGAACAAAAATTAAAATTACCTCAAACAAGACTTATGATTTTATGTAATCCTCATAATCCAATTGGTAAAATTTATACAAAAGAAGAATTGGCTAAAATTGGCCATTTATGTTATATGAATAATGTTATTATTTTAGTTGATGAAATACATTGTGATATAGTTGATCCAAATAAAAAATATAATGCATTTCAAAATATTAATGATGAATGCAAATATAATTCTATTATGTGTGGTGCGCCTACTAAATGTTTTAATTTAGCAGGTTTACAAACATCATTTATGTGTATTCCTAATAAAGATATTTTTAATAGAGTAAATCGAGGGATTAATAATGATGAAATAGCTGAACCTAATACATTTGCTATTCAAGCATGTGAAGCAGCATTTAATGAAAGCGAAGATTGGTTAAATCAAATGCAAAGCTATATTTATGAAAATAAAATTATTGTTAAAAATTTTATTCTAGATAATAATTTACCAGTTATTTTAATTGAAGGAGAAGCAACATATTTATTATGGATTGATTGTAGTGAAATATGTTTAGATACTGATGAATTATGTGATTTTATAAGAGAAAAAACAGGTTTATATTTATCTTCTGGCAAACAATATGGTGAAAGTGGTAAATCGTTTATAAGAATGAATATTGCTTGTCCAAAAATAAGATTAAATGATGGTTTAAATCGTTTTAAATTAGGTATAAATTTATATTTAAATAGATAGGAGGAGTTATGGAAAACTTTATTTATTGTACACCTACTAAATTATATTTTGGTAAAGATTCAATTTCTAATTTAGTGAATATTTTAAAACCATTAGGTAAAAGAGTATTACTAACTTATGGTGGAGGTAGTATTAAAAAGAATGGCTTATATGATAAAGTAAAACAATTATTAAAAGATTTTGAAATTTTTGAATTGAGTGGAATTGAACCAAATCCTAAATATGAAAGTGTTGTTAAAGGGGCTAATATTTGTAAAGAAAATAATATTGATGTGATATTAAGTGTAGGTGGTGGAAGTGTATTAGATTGTTCTAAAGCTATTTCAAGTGCTGCTTTATATGATGGTGAAGCTTGGGATTTAATTACTTATAAAGTAAAAACAACTCGTGCATTACCGGTTGTAGATATTATAACTCTTGCTGCTACTGGATCTGAATATGATAGTGGTGGAGTCATTTCAAGAAAAGAAACAAATGATAAAGTTGGTTATATAGATGAGCATTTATTCCCAGTTGCTTCTATTTTAGACCCTACATATACTTTTACTGTTTCTAAATATCAAACAGCTGCTGGTACTATTGATGCAATTAATCATGTTTTAGAACAGTATTTTTGTTCAGAACATACTTTATTAACTGATGGAATGTGTGAAGCTACTATAAAAAGTTTAATGAAAAATGTAGTTATTGCTTTAAATGAACCAACTAATTATGAAGCAAGAAGTGAATTGATGTTAGATTGTTCTTTAGCTTGTAATGGTATTTTATCTTTAGGTAATTCTTCTTCTAATTGGCCTTTACATGCAATAGAACATGCTTTAAGTGGCTTTTATGATATTACTCATGGAGTAGGATTAGGTATTATTACACCAAGATGGATGAAACATATTTTAAGTGAAAAAACTGTTGATAGATTAGCTCAATATGGAACTAACATTTTTAATATTGATAAAAATTTAAATAAATATGAAATAGCAAATAAAAGTATAGAATTAACATATAAATTTTATAAATCACTTGGAATTCCAATGACTTTAAAAGAAGTTAATATTGATAATACTAGATTAAAAGAAATTGCTCACCATATTTTTACTTGTGAACATGTTAATAGTGGATGGTTTCCACTTAATGAAAAAGATATATTAGATATTCTAAATGATTCTTTAGAGGAAATGTATGATTAAATATGTATTTTTTGATTTAGATGGAACATTACTTGGAATGAATCATGAAGAGTTTTCCAAAAATTATTTTATTTTATTAACTAAAGAAATTTCTCAATATGGTTTTGATCCTACTTTAGCTCAAAAAGGCATTTATTATGGATTAAAATTAATGATTGGAAATGATGGCAATAAAACTAATGAAGAAATGTTTTATCAAGGATTTAAAGAATTTTTAGGTGAAAAAATATTATTATATAAAGATAAATTAAATGAATTTTATAAACATAATTTTTTATTATTAAAAAAATATTGTTATGTTCATAAATTAGCTAATTATATTATTAAAAAATTAAAAGAAAATAATTATCATTTAGTTTTAGCTACTAATCCTATTTTTCCTCGCGTTGCTACTTTAGAAAGAATGAAATGGGCTTTAATTGATGAAAACGATTTTGATTTGATTACTACATATGAAAAAGAATGCTTTTGTAAACCAAATTTAAAATATTATGAAAGTATTATTAATAGATTCAATATAAATCCTAAAGAATGTTTAATGGTTGGTAATGATGTTAATGAAGATATGGTTATTAAAAAATTAGGAGCGAATGTATTTTTACTAACTAATGATTTACTTAATATTCATAATGTTGATATTAATCTTTACCCTCATGGTGATTATGATGAATTAATTAAATTTTTAAATAAAACATTAAATATTGAAATTTAAAATAATATATTTGAAACAATATTAAGATACTTTGAATAGTGTCTTTTTATTTAGTTAATTGATAGAAATAGTAAATTATATTTGATATAATTATTTCAATAAAAAGGTATATTAAATGAAAAAAGTTATTATTGCAGAAAAACCATCTTTAGCAAAAAATATTGTTTCTAGTATAGATTCAAAAATGAAAAGAAAAGATGGATATTTTGAAAATGATCAATATATTGTAACTTTCGCGTATGGCCATTTATTTACTTTATATGATATTGAAAAATATTTTCCTGATTATGACCCTCATAAAAAATATTTATGGAAATTAGATATTTTGCCTTTTTTTCCTCAAGAATTTAAATTTGGTTTAACTAATGATGAAGGAATTATTAAACAATTTAAAATTATTAGAGAATTAATTAATAGAAATGATGTTGATGGAATAATAAATGCTGGTGACTCTGATAGAGAAGGAGAAATTATCATTAGAATTATTTTAAAATATGCTTTAAAAGAAAATAAAACTATATATAGATTATGGATGCCAGATCAAACTAGTAAAACTATTCAAAAAGAATTAAATGAATTAAAAGAAGACTCTTATTATGATTCTTTAGCAAATGAAGGTTTTGCTAGAACTTATATGGATTGGTGTTATGGTATTAATTTAACTAGATTTGCTTCTATTAAAGCAAAAACTTTATTAAGAGTAGGTCGAGTTGTTTCACCAATAGTTAACGCTATATATGATAAAGAAATGGCAATAAATAATTTTATACCAAAAAAATATTATATTTTAAGTAGTAAAGAAGAAACTAATGGTGAAATAATTGAATTAAATTCAAAATTTGAGTTTAATTTAGAAGATAAAGAAAAAATGTTGCAATTACAAAATGAATATAATTCTACTAAAGCATTTGTTAAAGATATAACTGCTGAAGAAAAAGTTATTCCTGCTGGTAAATTATTTTCTTTAAGTAAATTACAAGGCGAGCTTGGTAAAAAATATAAAATGAGTTTAGATCATGCTTTAGAAGTTGTGCAATCTTTATATGAAAAAGGTTTTGTATCATATCCTAGAACCCCTGCTCAACATTTAGCAGAAAACGAAAAAGGTAAATTTAGAGAAATTATTGCTAATTTTCAAAAATTTGGTAAAGAAATAAAATTTAAAGATTCAAAACAAATATTTGATGATTCAAAAATTGAATCCCATAGTGCATTAACTCCTACTTATTCAATACCTAAAAAAAGTGATTTAACTGATGACGAAGCAAAAGTATATAAAGTCATTTGTAATAGATTTTTTTCAGTTTTTGCAAGTGAAGAATATCGTATTTCAAGAACTACTTTATTGATTAATTTAGGAGAAAAAGAACAATTTAAAATTGTCGGTGATGTTGTTTTAAAAAAAGGATGGACAATTTTTGAAGAAAGAGATAAAAAAGATAAAATATTACCTTCATTAAAAATTAATGATGAAGTTAATGTTAATTTTAAACCTCTAGAAAAAGAAACTAAACCTCCTAAAAGATATACAGTAGAAACTTTAAATAATTTTTTAAAAAATCCATTTAAAGATTCACTAGATAATAAAACTGATGAAGATGATCAAGAATTTTTAGCTATGATTAATGGTATAGAATTGGGTACTGAAGCTACTAGATCAGGAATTATAAAAAATGCAATAAATTCTAAATATATTTCTTTAAAAGATAATGCTTATCATTTAGAAATAAATGGTAAATATTATGTTGAAACCTTAAAAAGTTTACATATGATTCTTCCTAAAGAAAAGACTGCAGAATTAGGTAAATCATTAAAAAAAGTTTATAGAAATGAAATAAGTGTTGATGAAGCAGTTGATGTTTGTAAAAGCGAGATTACTAATTTAATTGAAAATGCAAAAGATAAAACATGTTTATCTGCTCCAAGAATATTTGAAGTTGATAAAAATAAAACTTTATGTAAATGCCCTAAATGTGGTAATATTATTGCAATAACAGATAAAGGTTTTAGATGTAATAATTCAACTTGTAAAATGGCTTTATATTATGATAATAAATTATTTATAACTTTAAAAAAGAAAATTACTAAATCATTAGCTAAAGAAATTTTTACTAAAGGAGAAATTAAATTAGAACATCTTATATCTAAAAATGGTAATGAATATTCAACTATTTTGAAAGCTGATTTTTCTGGAGAATATTTATCTTTTAAATTTACATTCCCAGATAATAAAGGAGAAGGAAAATGATTATTATTAATGTAAAAAATTTTGGAAAAATTAAAATTGAATTAGATTATGCAAACGCACCTAATACATGTGCTAATTTTGTTGAATTAGCTAGAAATGGCTTTTATGATAATTTAACTTTTCATAGAATTATTAAAGGATTTATGATTCAAGGTGGAGATCCTCTTGGTAATGGAATTGGAGGCCCAAATTATTCTATTAAAGGTGAATTTTTAGTTAATGGGTTTAAAAATAATATTTCTCATACTAGAGGAACTATATCCATGGCTAGAAGTAGTAATTTTGATTCTGCTGGTTCACAATTTTTTATTATGCATAAAGATGCATTATATTTAGATCATCAATATGCTGGCTTTGGTAAAGTTATTGAAGGAATGGACGTTGTAGATAAAATTGCATCTATTAAAACTACTAGAAGTGATAGACCATTAGAAAAAGTAATTATTGAAAATATTGAAGTAATTAATGAACCTTATAATCAAGTTGAAAAAATAAAATAATGGAAAATATTGTACTTTCAGTTCATCAATTAGTAGATTTTTTATTAAGAAAAGGGGATATTGATTCTCGTGTTTTTAATGCTGATACCATGTTAGAAGGTACTAGAATTCACCTTAGATACCAAAGTATTCAAGATGGTAATTATCAAAGTGAAGTACCTTTAGAAGCTAGTATAGATTATGAAGATTATCATTTTATTTTACAAGGTCGAGCAGATGGCATTATTAAAACGAATGATAGATATATCATTGATGAAATAAAATCTACTAATGATGATTTAGATCATTTTTATATGTCTCAAGGTGAATGGCATTTAGGACAAGCAATATGTTATGCTTTTATGTATTTAAAGATGCATTCACTAGATGAAATTGGAGTAAGATTAACATATATATCTCAAATTGATAATCATAAAATGATTAAAGATTTTGTCTTTTCAAATATAACAATTTTTCAAAAAGTTGAAAATTATATTAAGGATTATATAAAATTTTATAGTTTAATTGCTAATCACAAATTATATCGTATTAAAACAAGTGAAGAATTAGCATTTCCTTTTGAAAATTATCGCGAAGGACAAAGAGAAGTTGCTAAATATGTTTATAAAGTGGCTAGTGATGGTGGCTTATTCTTTTTTGAGGCACCTACTGGTACTGGTAAAACAATGTCTACATTATTTCCTAGTGTAAAAACATTTAAAGATAATATTAATGATAAAATATTTTATTTATCTGCTAAAAATCAAGGCAAACAAGTTGCCCATGATGCAATGAAAATCTTAACTCGCCATGGCTTAGATGTATATAGTATCGTTTTATCTAGTAGAGAACAAATGTGTCAATGTACTAAACAAAAATGTAATCCTGATGATTGTCCTTTTGCTAAAGGATATTATGATAAAATAAATACTGTTATAGAATTAATTTTAAAAAATGAAAAATGTATTAATAGAGATATAATTTTAAATTATAGTTTATTATATGGAATATGTCCTTTTGAATGTCAATTAGATGTTTCTAGTTATTGTGATATAATAATTTGTGATTACAATTATGTTTTCGATCCTTTAGTGTATTTAAAAAGATTTTTTGATGATTATAAAAAACCATATTTTGCTTTAATTGATGAGGCTCATAATTTAGCAGAAAGAACTAAATCAATGTATACAATAGCTTTAGAAACAGATAAATTAATTGCTTTAAAAACATCTTTCAAACATTATCGTACTATTACATTAAAAAAAGCTATTAATCGTCTTTTATTAGATATTGATAATATTAATGATAAAAATAATCAATATAACATGCTTAATCAAGATTATCCTTTAAAATTTTATAATGATTTAGAAACATTATTTTCATCTATGCAAGATATTTTAAAAGATCATAATGAATATGTTAATGATGAATTTGATGAAGTATTTAAAATGGTTATTAGGTTTATGAAGATTCATGATTATATTGATGAGAATTTTGTTTTTTATATAGAAAATAATTATGGAAATTCTTTGTGTTATATTAGATTGGTTGATCCTTCTAAAATTATAAAAAATACATTAAGAAAGATTAGAGGAAGTGTAATATTTTCTGCAACATTAACTCCAATAGATTATTATATTAATACTTTAGGAGGTAACAATGAAACTCCTTATTTAAGATTAAATTCTCCTTTTGAACAAAAAAATCTTTGTTTACTTGTAAGAAATGATATTTCTACTACTTATAAAGATCGTGAAAAATCATATTCATATATTGCTGAATCTATTAAAGCTGTAATTAGGGCTAAAATAGGTAATTACCTAGTTTTCTTTTCTTCATATCAATATTTAAATAATGTATTAGAATATTATCAAATTGAAGATGAAAAAGTTATTATTCAAGATAAAGATATGAATATTAACCAAAGAGAAGAATTTTTAGCTAATTTTAAAGATAATCCAACATCAACCACTATAGGTTTTGCAGTTTTAGGTGGAGTATTTTCTGAAGGCATTGATTTAATTCATGATCGTTTAATTGGAGCAATTATTGTGGGAGTGGGCTTACCTCAAGTATCTTTTGAAAGAGATTTAATTAAAAATCATTATGATAATTTAGGTATTTCAGGTTTTGATTATGCTTATACTAATCCTGGCAAAAATAAAGTTATGCAAGCTGCTGGAAGAGTTATTAGAAGCGAATTAGATAAAGGTGTTGTTTTATTAATTGATCAACGCTTTACCTATATGAAATATAAAGATATGTTTAAAACAGAGTGGTCTCATTATAAAATAGTTCGTTCAAGTAATGATATTACATCTATCTTGAATGATTTTTGGAATAAATAAATTATTAATGCTTGAATATAGATATTAAATAAGTGAAAATATTATTTGGAAATGAGGGTGAATTATGCGTAAATATTCATTAGATCATATTAGAAACTTTTCTATTATTGCTCATATTGATCATGGCAAATCAACATTAGCAGATAGAATACTTGAATTAACTGGTGCTATAGAAAAAAGAGAAATGAAAGATCAAATCCTTGATTCTATGGATTTAGAAAGAGAAAGAGGAATTACGATTAAACTTAATTCTGTTTCTTTAAATTATCATGCTAAAAATGGAGAAGATTATTTATTTAACTTAATTGACACTCCAGGCCATGTTGACTTTACTTATGAAGTAAGTAGATCTTTAGCAGCTTGTGAAGGTGCTTTATTAGTAGTAGATGCTACTCAAGGGGTAGAAGCTCAAACTTTAGCTAATGTTTATTTAGCTATTGATAATGATTTAGAAATTATTCCTGTTATTAATAAAGTAGATTTACCTTCAGCTGATTTTACAAGAACTGCTTTAGAAATAGAACAAACTATTGGTCTAGATTGTTCTACTGCTATTGGTGTATCTGCTAAAACTGGATTAAATGTTGATCAAGTTCTTGAAGAAATAGTTAATAAAATTCCATGTCCAAGAGGAAATGAAAATTCTCCTGTACAAGCTTTAATATTTGATTCATTTTATGATTCATATCGTGGAGTTGTAGCGCAAATTAGTGTTAAACAAGGAACAATAAAAGTTGGAGATCATATTGTAATGATGTCTAATGGATATACCTATGAAGTTACTGAATTAGGTATAAGAAAGCCTACTGAAGAAAAAGTTGATAAATTATATGCTGGTGAAGTTGGTTATGTAGCAGCTTCTATTAAAGAAATTGGTCATGTTAGACCAGGTGATACCATTACAACTAAAGAAAATCCAGCTTTAGAAGCTCTACCAGGATATAGAAAAATGAACCCTATGGTTTATTGTGGACTTTATCCATGTGATTCAAAAAAATATGGTGATTTAAAAGATGCTTTAGAAAAATTATCTTTAAATGATGCATCGTTGCATTTTGAACCTGAAACATCTCAAGCATTAGGATTTGGTTTTAGATGTGGATTTTTAGGCTTATTACACATGGATGTTGTTCAAGAAAGATTAGAAAGAGAATACAATATTGATTTAATTTTAACTGCTCCAAGTGTTATTTATCATGTATTTTTAACTAATGGAGAAATGATTAGTTTAGATAATCCATCAAAAATGCCAGAAGCGACTTTAGTTGATAGAATAGAAGAACCATTTGTTTTAGCTAAAATCATGACTCCTAAAGACTATGTTGGTCCAATTATGAATTTATGCCAAGATAAAAGAGGTATTTATCAAGATATGGAATATATTGATGAAACTAGAATGATTATCACTTATTTATTACCTCTAGCGGAAATTGTTTATAATTTCTTTGATAAATTAAAATCATATTCTAAAGGATATGCTTCTTTTGATTATGAAATGCATGATTATCAAGCATCAAAATTGGTTAAAATGGATATCTTACTTAATGGAAGTCCTATTGATGCCTTATCAAGTATTGTTTTTAAAGATTTTGCTTATCAAAGAGGCTTAGTTATAGTTAAAAAATTAAAAGATATAATTCCTAGACAGCAATTTGAAGTACCTGTACAAGCTGCTATTGGTGGCAAAGTTATTGCTAGAGCAGATATTAAAGCTGTAAGAAAAGATGTCTTAGCTAAATGTTATGGTGGAGATATATCTAGAAAGAAAAAATTACTTGAAAAACAAAAAGAAGGTAAAAAGAGAATGAAATCAGTCGGTACAGTTGATGTTCCTCAAGATGCATTTATGGCTATTTTATCTTATGATGATGACGAAGAATAAAATCTTCGTTTTTAATTACAAAAAATGGATAACCAATATGATTATCCATTGTATTTTTTTGTGTAAGGTTTAATTAAAATATAAAATAACGATATTAAACAACTAATACCCGCTATATACCCACATATTATTTGATAATTAATATTAGAATAGGTTAAATAAATATCGAGAGAAAAAGCACCAATAAATAAGACACTACTAGATAAATAAATTATATTAA
>CAJKZK010000040.1 GCA_905204225.1 uncultured Bacillota bacterium | reverse complement strand
TATAGTACATATAACAATTGATAAAAATAATAAAATCATCCCAATAATAAATACATCTACATTATCATATTTAATAATATAAGAAAAATGCAAAAAAGCAAAAACAACTAATAAAACCGCGATAGGATACAAACAAATCATTAAAATCTTTTTCATATAATATCTCCCTTCTTTAATTCATAAATTTTTATATTCCTTATATTTTGTTCTTATTCTTAAATTAATTATATTATATATATATATATATATATTAAAAGCAAATTTACATTATAACCTTTAATTAATGCATTTCAGTCTAAAAAAGTTTGACACATTTTATTGCATCAAACTAAAATTTATAAATTTAATTAATATAATTATTTTTCATTTAAAGTTTTAAGAGCAAATTCAATATCTGCATTACAATCTACACCAGTTCTAGTAGCGTTTCTTTGCATACATTCTATTAATTCTTTTGATTTAAATCTTTCACTTAAATCATCATAAATAGAACTAATATAATATATTTCCTGTTATCATGATTTACACCTTTTAGCAATGTTTTATATATAATAATTTACACCTTTTAGAGCATTTTTATAGATATTAGTTTGCACCTTTTAAGTTTTTTATTATATTATTTTAGACATGAAAAAAAGTTGTAAGTTTTAATTGCTTACAACTTTTATTTATTAATTCTTTTAACTATATATTATTTTTTATTTAAATAATAAATTTGTCCACCATCCATTGGGGCTTTCCAACCTAAACCAACTAATATAAGCATACCTTTATATTCAGTAAATGCTTGAATATTATATCCATCATTTTTCAATGTCTGTGTTGTATCACCAATTTTATCACTACCAATATTTAAAGAACTTATTTTTTCACCACTATAACTATATATTGTTGTAGTTAAATATTGTTTTCCAGTTGTCTTATTAGATACATAAATATAATTATCATCAACATGAATTGTTGTTCCAGTTATATTCATTTTAGTTTTTTCAATTAAATTAAGATTGGTATCAAAATAATAAATATTATTATCCGTTCCATAAATGACAAACATATTATTAAATTCATTAAATTTTGCATCTTTAATATTTGTTGATAATTTATCAAATGGTAATGTTTTACCATTTGCAACAAGTGTATCTTTATCAACACCAATTAATTCTTTACTTTTATATTTAACAACCCATAATTGATCATTATAGAATAATATTCTTCCTGCATCATCATATTTTTCACTGTCTGAAGTAATATTGTCTCTTCCTAAATTAATTGTTGAAGTACCAGCTTTCCAATCATTAGTAAATGGATTGTTGCGTACAATAGTTGTTGCTTTATTGGTTGAATCATTTGTGTAGCTATAATATACATAATCTCCATGAGTTACAACACCTTGAACTAATCCAGAATATTTTTTTGTTGTGTATCTATATCCATCAAAAGTATTTTCTTTACCACTATTCTTATTTATTTCAACATATTCACCTAAAGAAGATTTTTCTGTATTATAAACAAAATCAGTCGTTAAATTAATTGTTTCATCTTTGAATGTTAATTCATCTAATCCACCATAATTTGGATTCCAATGAATAGATGAAACATAAAATTTATTATTAAATATAACTAAATTATTTACATTAAAGTTTGATGTTGTACCAGCGAAAATATTATCATTTCCTATAACAAATTCTTTTACCATATTTCCACTATAATCATACATTCTTACCCCAAGTTTCTTTTGATAATTAATATTATATAATGCATAAATATATTCATTTGTTGCTTGAATTTTTTTAACATTTAACGATGCTTTTGCTTCTTCAATCCAATACCAACTTTTAACATTAAAAGACTTATTTAATAGATATTTATCTTGATTGAAGAATTTTATTGTATATGAGTGATTTGTTGTCACTTTATCAGTACCATCTTCATTTTTTGTAGTAGTTGTAGTTACAGTATCAACTAAAGCAAAATATTGATTTAAAACTTCATTATATCCAATATCTTTAATCGTTTGATTTGTTTCTAAACCACTAAATGATACATCTTCTAATTCATTAGTTTGTAAATCTAACGATTGAATTATTCCATTATTTGAAACAATAAATATTTTATTATTATAATATTTGATAAATCCACCATCACTTATATTACTTGATGTTGTTTTTAAATTAATATTTGATTTTATTGTCGTTGGTGCTTTTTGAGTTAAGGGATTATATCTCATTATTGTTGCAGAACTATTTGATTGATTTGTAACAGATAAATAAATAACATTACCATCAGTTGTTAATCCTTGCAAATAACCAGATATTGTTTTATTTTCACCAAAATTAAGTGTTTTAACATCAAAATCTAACGTTTTATTTAAAAAACAATTTTGAACATTATTAGTATTAATAGCAGTGGTTGTTTTAGCATCATTTAAACTAATAGTTCTTGTATCATAATATTTATTATCTACATTCAAATTAATTGTAATATCAGTATCTTTGAATGTTGATTCAGCAGTATATTTAATTGTATAACATGCCCAATAATAATCTTTTGTACTTGTTATATCATAATTAAATAATGATTCTCCATTTGAATAACTTGAAATAGTTTCTCCATTATTAGTAGTAGAAATTCCTTTATAAACTGTTTCTACAATTGCATCATTATTGTCTTTACCATTCATTATTCTAGTGTATTTTACATTAGAGAAATTACCCCTCAAAGCAGTAGCAAATCTTAAATATTCATTACCTTCATTATCATTACCTGTTTGAACATAAATTTTAGAAGCATTAAATGTTGATTGTTTATTATCTATTTCTTGAATAGTTAATTTTTTTATTCCACTTTTTTCGTTAAAATAATCAGTAGTACTTTCTTTTAAATCATTATCATGGTTAGCATTTATATTTATTAAACCACCTAATGTACATAATGTTAATGTACTTAAAATTAATAATTTTTTCATATTATCCCCCCTTTATAATTCTTCATTTGGTGTGGTACCTATATCATAAATACCATTATCTTTTGTAATATTTGATGATGTGCTCATAATATCTTCAATTAATATATCTTTTATATTAATATTTGGTTTTATATAACTTTTCATAAATTTCCTTTCTTTAAAGAGTTGTCACAATAATGTAACAACTCTATATAATTTTATAAGTTTTTATTTTATATTGTTGTATCAAATGTTGTTTTAATAAGTTGTGGTCTAGCATTCCAACGACATACTAAGAAAGTACAAACACCATTTACAATAGTCATACCTTGAACATTATTATTATTTTGTTCTGTAATTAAATTTTCTACTAGTACATCATCTTTAACAAGATTTCCAGACCAGTCATAAACACTAAATTTAGCAGTTCCATAAGCATTTGATTTTTCTTTAAAAGCATAAATATAATTTGCATCACTAGCAATGCCTAACTTACCCGAACATGATACACTATTTTCTACTTTTAATGATTTTCCACCTACTATATATAATTTACCACCAGCATTAATAGCCATTTTATTAACTGTCGCATTATATGTACCTGCAGTTTTATTACCATTAATTCCTTCAATATTCATTTCATAATCTTCTAAATTTGGAGTATTTGAATCAGTAATAGTGTTTGCTTTTACTCTTTTAACTATATTATTAAAGGTAAATAAATATATATATCCATCTTTATACATTAAATAATCTCCGTTAGACCAAGTAGAAGTACGAACAAAAGAATTTGTTTTTCCAATAAATTTACCTGTATTCGCGTCTATTTTAGTAATAAATGTTTCACCTTGAGGATTATTACTTGATAAATAAATATATTCATTATCACTACATATACCATGAGCGTATTGATAAGTATCATTAATTTGAGATCCTGATACCATTGTTTTATTATATATAGGTGTTTTTCCTTTGTTTTCACAAGTAGAGATATATTCATATAAATCATAATTTACTTGTGTAGTTTGATTACCTTTTCCAATAGGTGCCACTTTGTATATACTTGAATTGTTTCCTTTAGACCATCTTAAAACTGTGAAATAAATATTATCATCTAAAGAAACAATAGATTGTACGTTACAATTATCTAAAGAATCAAATCCCATTATTTCTTGAGTATTAATAGGTTGAATATCTTTAATTAAATTACCTTCATAATCATAAATACTAATAGCAGGAGAAATAACTCCATTAGCTTTATACAAAGCATAAATATAATTATCATCACCAGTTAATTTGCTAAATACTACTGTACTATTATTACCTTTATTATTTTTTGCTGAATAAGAATTTCTAAATTTACCAAACAAATTTTCTTGTTCAAATGAAGCATTAAATATACCTACACTATTATCAAATGCGACAACATATTTTCTTGTTTTATGATTAAAATACATTGATTTAATATTTTTATTATCAATACCTTTGAAAATCATATTTGGTATAAATTCAACTTTAGCAGTACCATTTCCAGTAAATGAAGTTGGTAATCTCATAAATACACCTTCATTTGACATTACGTAAATAAAATTATCTTTAACAAACATTGGAGTAATTGTTTCTCCAGAGAAAATCATAGGAGCAGAATAACCTTCAACAGTATGACTATAAGGATTATATTTAACAATACTTGCTGATTCTTTACCAATATTAGCTGCAGTTCCTGGTTCAAATAAAACATAATAATAAATATATTCATCATCAGTGCATGAAGCATAAATCCAGCTTATTGATTTTCCATTTATATCATTAGCCCATTCTTTTTCTTTTGTAACAATATAATCATTATTTCCAGCATTTACATATTCCCCAAGTGAAGAATATTGTTCATTATTAGAAGCAGATATTTCTAATTTTTCTATAGCACCTGCTACATAATTATCAAAAGCAGATTTTAAATCTAAATTACTATCTTTAAAAGAAATTCTAATTAAATTATCCCCTTCATTTAATTGAAACATTCCTAAATTAATATTTTGGTAACTATTATACGCTTCAGACATATAATCAAATGGTCCAACATTATTAAACGTATAATTAGTATCTCTTATTTTTCCATTAATAGACAAATAAGCAAAATCATTAAAATCTATATTATTAGCATAGAATTTACCATTTTCATAATTAAGATATCCATTAGACATTTTTAAAGATAAATTAGCGTTTGTTGCTTCTTTAGAATTATATTTGAATTCAATATAATCTCCACTATCAAAATCTTTAACATAATTATCATATTTTGTAGCTCCTTTAATAGAAGCATCATTAGCGAAAATATTTTTAATAGTTATTAATTTAATTCTAGTTGAAATATCACTATTTTCTTTAGATGTAATAGTAACATTATATTTTTTACCAAATTCAGCTACACCTTTAAGCCCAGATAAAGTATATTTACTTTCATCTAATAATAAATAATTACCACTAGAATAATTACCATATACTGTTGGTTTAAAACTATTAATATCTTTTCCTTCTTCAATAGATGTATCACTAAAAACAACTAAATTTTCTAATTGTCCATTACTAAATTCGTCTTTTGACATTACTTTAATAGGTACATAACAAGAAATTATTTCATCTTCATTTTCACCATATTTATAATCTACTTTAAATGATGATGTATCTAAAGATAATTTTTCTTTTGAATAAGATAATAATGAATTATTTAAATCATCAATCTTTGTACCATCATTATAAATAGCATCTACTTTTAAACCTTCAATGTTAAATTTATCACCTTCAGTATAACAAACAATATAAGGATTTTGTGTTATTTGTAAATGATCTAATTTAACATCCAATAAATCAATAGAAAGAGTCTCTGTGAAATCATAAATAGTTTCATATACATCTTTTCCTTCTTCATCTTTAATTACTTCACCATTTTCATTTTTTTTGACTTCTGTTTTAGTGTAATTAAAGACTAAATCTCCACCATTTTCAGTAAAATCACTAGGAACAGTTAAATTATATTCATTACCTGTTAATTCCTCAGTATATTCTCTTTGATTAACAGTATTACCAATAGTATAATTTCCTTCAACAATAAAATTAGATTTGCTTGCATCAGCTCTACCATTTTTAAAAAAGCCAACACCATCTTTTACTTTAACACTGATACCAGTCATAATAGTTACTTCTGGTTCATTTTCTTTGTCGAATTGTTCCTTTTTCTCAATCATTTCTTTATAATAATTTGACCAAGAAATATAAGAAGTAAGAAAAACTGCACCAATTGTTACTGCACATGCAGAACTAAGAGAAATTAACAAAATACGTTTAGTTAATAATAATTTTTTCATATTATTCCTCCTCCTTCTTTTTACCTGGCATAAATAAACAAATTAACCAAATTGCACATCCAAAATATACTGCACAATTAATACCTATAATTGCTGGTTGCCACCATTGCCATGTATTAATAGAGAATGATGTTGTTATTTCTTCTTCTTCACTAGGAACATATATACTTGCTTGATATTTACTTTGAAGCCAACTATATAAAACATGTTTAACTGCTAATCTTAATTGATGTTGGAATCTAGCAGTTGTATTTGCTTGAGAATAATCATATGTAATGGATTGTCCTAATGAACAAGCCATACCTAAATCTCCACCAGCTCTTAATTGTTCATCAATAGTTCCTTTAATTCCAGTAGTCCAGTCAGTATCAACATAGCCATTAAAGCCCCATTCTTTTCTTAACACTCCAGTCATTAAACCAAAGCTACCACCAACCCATCTAGCACCAATCCTATTAAAAGCAGACATAATACCTGTCATATTTTCTTCTTGAACTGCTCTTTGAAATGGTCTTAAATATGTTTCTCTTAAAGTTTGTTCAGATAACCATGTTGCACATGCATATCTCCAAGATTCACATTCATTTAAAGCAAAATGTTTCATCTCAACCGAACATCCATAATTTTGTAGACCTCTAACAATAGTACAACCTAAAACAGTAGTTAAATATGTATCTTCTGAAAAATATTCCCAGTTTCTACCACCAAAAGGTGATCTATGAAGATTAACTCCAGGTCCAAAGACACCTTGTACACCTAAAGCTTTCATTTCATTTGCAAAATTAGTAGCGTAATTATAAATTAGTTTTTTATTAAAGCTCATAGCTAAAATTGTTGTTGATGGATTACCTGTACCTCTAGGTTTACCAGCAAATCCTTTAATTTGAATCATCGAATCATAACAATATAATCTAGGTTTACCAACTGAAGAAATAGCTTTATTACCTGAATTAGCATTATTAACTAATCCTATTGCTTCATCATATTTTACTTGATTTAATACTTCTTCCCATTTTTCATCATTATAATCTTTACCTAATTGATAACCAAGTTCAGTAGGAATACCTGCGGAATCAGCAAGTTTTAAAGAAGTAGAAGCTCCCCAAAGAGGTTTTTCTAAATTAATTTCTTCACCAAATTCATCAACAGTGGCATTATCATATTTTGAAGCTGCATCACTAGTATATAACCAAGCTTCTTTAGCGCCTTCAGATAAAGCTCTTTTCTTTACTTCATCAGTCATAACTGGAATATTATAACCTTCAGCAAAATCATTTCTTGACATAAAAGGAATATTAGCGTTATAGTCACTTTCAATACCATCAATAGAAAATCCATCAATAGCATCATCTCCAGTAAATAAATTTTTAACTTCTGCACCTGTATATTTATCAGTTGGGCATTTAATTGTTTCATCAACTTTATAAGTTAAAATAGCATCTTCATTATTAATTTTTTTAATATTATGAGAATCCGTCATTAACTTAATTTGATAATCACCAGCTTCTAATTCATATCCAGCAAAATCATTATTATTCTTATCATAACAATCGTAAGATAAAAAATCATAAGCATCAATTTCAATACTAATAGTTTGACTTGTATTAGGTGCAAGTAATTCAGTTTTATTAAAGCCTACTAAAGAAACATAAGATTTCTCAATTCCACCTTTAGTGTAAGGCAAAGTAACATAAGCTTCTACAACGTCTTTTCCAGCTTTATCACCAGTATTGGTTACTTCTACATCAATTTTAAATTTAGTATTTTCATTAATTGAAGTATTGATTTCTGGTTCAGTCTTTATAATTTTCCAATCAAAAGTTGTATAAGATAAGCCATAGCCAAATGGATATTGAACAATTCCATCATATCCTTTAGCATCTTCTCCATATAAAGAAGTGTTATCTACATTATTATATACACCTTCATGATCAGCAGTCTCAAACCATTTATATCCAACATAAATACCTTCAACATAATCTACGCCTCCACCAGAGTCAGGAGTATTAGTATATCCATTTTTTTCAAACCAAGATGAATATACTGCAGGAGAATAATCAAATGAATATGGGATTGTATCTGCTAATTTACCAGAAAATGGAGTGTCACCATATAATAAACTTGGTATAGATATAGCAGCTTGAGTACCAGTAGTTCCTACATAAACACAAGCATCTAATCCTTTAATAGTGTCCATAAATGATAATTCCATCATATTACCAGTATTAATAACAACTATTACTTTTTCATAATTATCACCTAAATATTTAAGCATCTCTTCTTCTTCAGTAGAAATTTCTAAATAATGACGAGAATAATCTGTTACTTGTCCTGGTCCACCTTTTTCTTGATAATTAGGTAAATCATTATTTTCATGGCAAACTCGAGAAATAACTGCAATTGCAGTAGAAGAATATTCTTTAGCTCTTGATAATAAATCTGAAGAATATTTATCCATTGATGGTTCTCTTAAAAGTCTAGCAGTAGTTCTATCAATTTCATTAGGATTTTTAATTAAATTAACAGGTTCGCACCATGATTTATAAAAATCTTGAATTTCAGCATTAGTAGAAATACCATATCTTTTTAAGGATTTTATTAAATCAACAGCACTATTGATATCATCATTTTCTGGTCTAACTTGTCCAGAACAACCATTACCAATACCGCCATAAACCCAATCAACAGATCCATAACCAAAAACATTGACTTTTTTATCATCAGTTTTAGACAAAGGTAAAACATTATCATTTTTTAATAATGTTGCTCCTTCTAATTCAACTTCTTTAGCAAGTTCACTAGCCGCAGCTTGTGCTTTATCAACGGCTGAATTATCTACTATTGGTGGACATAAATACGCTGTAAGCTGTAAAGCAAATGTATCAGCTACAGAATTACCTATATTAACCGCAACAATTAAAGCAATCATAACAATACTACAAATCACTCGATTAATAATCCATCCTTTAGTAACATTACCATAAAGTTTTGTAAAGAATTTATTTTCTTTCATATAACCTCCTTAGCTCATTGCATATAAAAAAGCATAATTATAGCAATGATACCGATTACATTGTTACAAATTACGCTATAAATATTCAATATGCTTATCACACACGTTTATTTTTTCTTCTTATTCGTGAAGATTATTTTCATTTTGAGGAATTAATATCATTAAATAAAAAACATTATCAATAACTTTTATATTTAGTGTTCCATTATATTTATCAACTATTGCTTTAATACTTTTCGTACCAAAACCATGATAACCATTTTTATCTTTTGTAGTTTTTGGTAATCCATCTTCATCAAAAACAATATCTCCAGAAAAACTATTAGAAATAACAATTGAAATCATATTAATTTTATTTTCAATAGCTAAAGATATAACTCTTTTATTAATATCTTCAATTTTCAAACATGCTTCTATAGCGTTATCTAACGCATTACCAAATAATGAATAAATATCTACTTCATTCATAAATGACATTATATCTCCGTTTGCAATTACAGATAAGGCTATATTATTTTTATAACATCTAATACTTTTTTCTGTTAATATAACATTTATTGCTTCATTACTAGTTTTAACAAAAGAATCATAAAAACCTACTGAATCTTCTATATCTATCAAAGATTCACTTGAAATAGTTTTTTGCCCTTTTAATTCTCTTATTTGATGTTTTAAATCATGACATTTTAAATTAATTAAATCTATGTTTTCTTTTGATAAATTATATTGTTCTTCTGCTCTTTTCCATAAAGCTTGTAATGTTTGATTTTCTTTTTTTACCCTATTAGAATCAATCATTGTAAATAAAGCATATAATAATAAAACACAACAGAAGCAATTATATAAATTATTTATTAAACTAGTTACAATATTTCCACCATTACCAAACGCAACCACTAAAGAATTAAATAAAATATCAATAAATAATCCTACTCCTACGAAAATAAGCATAGTATCAGATTTAACATCAAAATCTTTTTTTCTTTCAATTCTTTTAGCAAATAAATAATAAAAGAAAATATAAGAAGCAACAAAACAAAAGAAATAAATCCAACAATAAAAAAACGAATGTAAACTAAAGTCTTTAAAAAACAAAACATTACTCGCATACATATCATATATAGGTGGTCTATCCCAAATTATTAGTGACATCATAAAGCTTGTTAATTCATAAGAAAAATGTTGTACTGTATAAGCCGCAAAACCAATAAATATCATAGTAATTAAAGATCTATCGAAAGAGAACTTTAATACCCCAATTGAAAAAATAAATATTAAAGGAAATATTAAAGTAGAAACAAAAGTATTATCAATAGGTAATAATCCAAGTAACAAAGCGAAACCTATATTTAACAAAACACCAAAAATTAACCTAAGCCAAAATAAAGGTTTCTTTTTTAAAGTTATACCAAATAATAATTCACCAATATATATTTCTATAACAAATATGATTTTATAAATAAATAAATTTGACATATTATTTTTTATCACCAAAAACAAAATAATTGTTTAATTTTTCCATAAAATTCTTCTTTTTTAAATGAGAAATTTGAATTATATCATTACCAACTTTACATTCATAACCTTTAACACTATTAACATGTGCAAGATTAACAAAATAACACCTATTACAAAACTCAAATTGTTCATTTTCTAATTCTTTACTAGCTTTATTCATGGTTCCATATACTTCATAATTACCATATGTAGTATGATAAATTAAAGAATGACCCATAACTTCAATATAATAAATTTCTAAAGGAGATATTGTTATATTTTCTTTAATTGTTTTAATTAGCATTTTCTTTTGTTGAGATTTCTTTTTAGCTTTTAAATTAACCATAGCACGATCAATTTTCATAGACAATTTATAATAATTTACTGGTTTAACAATAAAATCAAAAGCAGATACTTCATATCCTTTAATCGCATATTGAGCCATATTAGTTACAAATATAATCATAACATCTTTATCATGTTTTCTTAACAAAGTTGATGTTTCAAAGCCATTACCATCAGGTAATTCAATATCTATTAAAACTAAATCACTAGTAACATATTTATCTATAAAATCTTTTACTAAACTATAAATTTTGATTTCAAATTTAATATTTTTTTCTTCACCATATTTTAAAAAATATTCGCTTAATAATCTACCAGCTTCATTATCATCTTCTAAGATAGCAATTTTGTAAGACTCATTATTTTGTATATTTTCTTTTGTTAAATCTTCTTCCATATTTACCTCTTAGTCTTTTTTTTGATAATATAACATTTGTTATTCTTTGTCAAATAACTAAAAAAAGGATATTTTATAATTAATATTAAATATTAATATTTAATAATTAATCAGATTGACAAACAACTTCATATTATAAAAAAAGTTTGTTATGTGTATTTTAAAGTATTTCTTCAATCTTTTTTAGATTATCAATAATATAATCAATATTTTCATTAATTTTAATATCTTTTTGATGTTTATTAAAAAAACATGTTTTCATGTTATAATCATGTCCACCTTTTATATCAGAAGTCAATGAATCTCCTATTATTAAACACTCATTTGGCAAGACATTAATTTTTTGATTCAATTCTTTAAAAGCTTCTTTAAAAAATTCTTTATTTGGTTTAGAATAACCTATTTTTTCAGAAATGAAAAAATAAGAAAAATATTGTTTAATATTGGCAATTTCTAAACGATGAATTTGTTGATTATATGGTCCATTACTTGCTACACATAAAATATATTTTTTACTTAAATAAGATAATATTTCAACAGCATTATCTATTAAAATAGCACTATTATATAATGATGACCTAAAATATTTTTCAAATAAAACACCATCAAAACTAATATCTAATGCTTTAAAAATATTGTTCCATCTAATTTTTTCTAATTCTTGAAATGTTATTTCGCCTTTTTCAATTTGTAGCCATAATTTATTATTTTCTTGAGTAAAAATATCATACATATATGGTTGATATTCTTTTAAAGAGAAATGTTTAAAACCATTTTTCATAGTTTCTTTAACATATTCATCAAAATCAAGAAGAGTGTTATCAATATCTATAAATATTACTTTAATGTTTTCCATAAAGATATTAAAGCATAAATTAAATTAAATCTCTATGTAATTTAACAATAAAAATAAATACTGCTGATAAATAAATTATTACAATATAAATTAAACATATTATAAAAGATAAAATTATATTATTAACATCTTCATTCATTATAAATTGACCTATATTAATTGCATGATAAAAAGGGAATATTTCACAAACAATTTTAAATCCACCATCAATATTATCTAAAGGAAAAAACATTCCTCCGAGTAACGAACACGCAGTAGGAATAATACTAGAAACTCCTCCAACAGCTTTTAAAGAAAGAAGACTACCAAATAAAATACCAAAGCCAATAAATATTAAATATATTGGAAATAATCCTAATATTAAATATAATAAATTAATTCTAAATGTTAAACCAAAACATAAACCAACAATAATAATGATTATTTCTTGAATAAATCCTAAAGGTATATTACATAAAGTATAACCTAAAACAAAATCAATTGATTTCATAGGAGTTGATTTTAATCTTAATAAATATTTTTCTTCTTTATCATGACTAATCATATTTCCACTAAAAATTGTTAAAAAAGAGAAACTAAAAATAATTATTGATATAGTTAAATGAGTTATTTCAAATTGAGGAGTATAAGAAATATCTCCTATCGCTTTAACCATTATTTGTAAAGCAACAAATAATAATATAGGTAAAATAAACATAAAAATCCATGATAAAGGATCTAATAATATTTCTTTAAAATTTCTTTTAGCAAATTGTAAATATCTCATATTTCTCCTCCAGAAATTTTTATAAAAGCATTTTCTATATTATTTTCATTAGTTATTTGATATAAATTATCTAATTTACCTTCAAAAATTAAATTTCCATCTTTGATAATACCTATATTATCCGCTAGAGCTTCTACTTCTTCTAAATAATGAGTTGTTAAAACAATAGTCATAGTTTTCTTTAATTTTAATATTAATTTCCATAATTCTCTTCTAGAAATAACATCTAAACCTAATGTCGGCTCATCTAAATATAATATTTTTGGATTAGAAACTAAAGACATACAAATTGATAATCTTTTTTGATATCCTCCTGATAATTTATTAGCTATTATATTTTTATAATCCTCTAAAGAAAAAATTTTAATTAATTCATTAGTCCTATTAATTAATTCTTCTTTATTTATATTATAAATTTTACCCATTAAATAAATATTTTCGTAAACAGTTAATTTCATTGACAAAGCTGTTTCTTGAGGACAAATAGAAGATATTTCTTTTATTTTAGATATATCTTTAACTAAATCATAATTATCAATTATAGCAGTACCATTACTAGAAGATATTAAACCTGTAAGCATTTTAATAGTAGTGGATTTACCAGCGCCATTAAGTCCTAAAAAAGCATATATTTCATTTTCATTAACATGAATATTTAAATTATTAACTGCTAATTTATCTTTAAATTTTTTACTTAAATTAATTGTTTGAATTATCATTATTGAATTTCTCCTTTGCTTTAAATATTTCTTGAGCAAAGTTTTCATAATCTTCAGCTTTAACAAACGCTAGACCTTGTTTTAAATCACCTAAACAAAGTAAAACATCGCCAACCTTATAATTCATTTTTTCTAAACATTCGTCTGTTAATTGTAGCTTCTTATCATTATCAATTTTACAATAACCAAACATAAATTTATCATTAGGAGCAATATTATCATTTTGTAATAATTCATCAAGAGAAATATTATATATTTTACATAATTCTTGGCAATTATAAATATCAGGTAAAGTTTGCCCTAATTCCCATTTAGATATAGTTTGACGTGAAACATTTATTTTTTCTGCTAAATCTTCTTGAGTATAATTATGGTATTTTCTTAATTTAATTAATATATCTTTTAACATAAATTTTTCCT
>CAJKZK010000039.1 GCA_905204225.1 uncultured Bacillota bacterium | reverse complement strand
CTTTCCCTACACGACGCTCTTCCGATCTAGTAAATAAAAACCGATAATTAAAAATTATAATAACAATTAAAAATATTTCATTTAGATGTTTAATTCTTTTCTTATTAATTAAAGTTAAATACGCTTTGATAAAAGATAATTTATAATTAGAAAAAATCAATAATGGAGAAAGAATAAATAAACTAACTAAAGAAGACTTCTTTTTATTATTTGTTAAATATAAAATTATTTTATTAAATATTTCATATAAAAAATAAATTTGAATACCACTTAAAGAAAAAATAGATGCTATTTCTAAATCATAAATTTTACTAGTAAAAGAATCATCTAAATTATTAGAGAACAAAAATAAAGATATCAATGTTTTAGATTTATTATCATATTTATTTAATAAATTATTTCTTATTAATGTCTTTCTTAAAGGATTTTTAAAAATATAATTTATCTTTTCAATTTCAATTTGTTTTTCTATTTTTTGATTATATAAATACTCTTTAAAATTAAATTGACTTTCTAAACAAGAAAAATTAATATCTTTTTGTTTTCCTTTAATTTTTAAAATATCAAAATTTTCATATTCATTATTTTCTTGATAAATATAATATTTATTACCAGAAGAATTAAATATAAAATAATTATCTTTTTTTGAAACAACTACTCCAATATATTCATTTTTCTCAGCATAATGAGGAACATTATTTATAGATACAAATCCAATAAATAAACCAATTATAAAATAAAGAAAATATTTATACATTTTTTTATTTAATAAAAATAAGCCTAATAAAAAAATTATCCATATTAAGCTTAAATATTTAGTGGAAAAAATAAGTAAAATAATACTTATAATTATCATTTTAACGTAAGACTATCTCTAATTCTTTCATATGTAGCACGTCCAATACCTGTCACATTCATTAAATCTTCTAAAGTTTGAAATTCTCCATTTTCAGTACGATAAGTAACAATTCTTTCTGCTAAAGCAACAGAAATATATTTAATTGTCGCAAGTTGAGTACTTGTTGCAGTATTAACATTTAGTTTTTCTTGTTGAGTAGTAATTTCACAAGAACTTTGATAAGCACTTTTACTAGGAATATAAAAATAATCTCTAGTATTAATAGTAATATCTAAATTAATTGCATTATAATCAGCACTTTCTAATAAGCCACCTGCTAAAGTAACTAAATCTAATAAAGTATCACTTATTTCTACATTATAAATTCCAGGAACCACTACTTCACCTTCAATAGTTGCTTTAATTTTATTTTTTTCAACAAGACTAGAAATACTTTCACCTCCTTGATGACTAACATTTGGATCTACTTGTTGAAGAACAAATAAACCCACTACTAGTAAAACTAGTGAAACAATAACAATTTTTAACATTTTTATACCTCCAATATATAAATACAAACTTTTTTAGAAAATTTATAAAAAAAGTTGTTTTTTTATTGGTTTTTAGTTAAATTATATATGCGACTTCTTCTTAGAATAACAATTCTCCGTTGTTTTTCCCAGATTAAGTTAAGTAAATTATAAGGAGGAAATATTCTTATGGCATTAACCAAAGAACAAAAAGCTGAAATCGTAAAGAAATATGGTGAAAACGAAAAAGACACTGGTTCAACAAAAGTTCAAATTGCTATTTTAACTGCTAGAATCAATGCTTTAACTACTCACTTAAAAGATCATGCTCAAGATTCCCACACAAGAAGAGGATTATTTATCCTTGTTGGTAAACGTAGAGCATTCCTTGATTATTTAGCAAAACACGATTTTGAAGGCTACAAAGCATTAATTGCTGATTTAGGAATTAGAAAATAATTCAAGCAGGCAAAAGCCTGCTTTTTATTTTATATAAAATTCGCTTTATAACGCAAAAAAGCTCTATTATAGAGCGATTATATTAATTAATGAATAAAATACAAAACAAGTAACTAAACGCCTTTATTTCAAGGATAATAAAGCATTAAAAAGACATAATAATAAAATAACCATATTTGAATTAAATATTTTCTAGCACTTGATTTAACTAATGTTAATCACCACTTCTAAAAAAATTATCTAATGTTCAACAAATTATAATTCTTACTTACCATATTTAGCTTTACTAAATATAAAATCAAATATTGCTTATTAATTAGTTTTATGTAATTAATTTTCATATAAATCTTCTTTTCTTTAGTTTAATTTTACCCCCACCCCCGTTAATTTTTGTCAATGATAATTTTTATTAATGGTTCATTTTATTTAATATTTCTATTTATATTGAGCTTAATTAATTTGATAATTTTAACTTTAATTAAAATGTTAATCTATTCTTAGACTCACGAATTTTGCTACATCTCTTCCTTTACCCATATAATTATTCATAATGATTTGAAGTTTATTACACTTGGTAATAAATACTTGTAGCTAGACTTTCATTAATAAAATTAATGCAATAAACACAACAAAAAATGTCCCATGCACAACACATGAGACATTTTTATTTAATTTAAGAAACAATTTATTCTACAGCTTCAAATACAATTTTACAAAGAGAAGAACCATAAGAAAGTAATATATTGTTTTCTGAAGAAGTTATTTTGTTGTTAGCTAAAGTTGCAGTTTTTGGATAATATACTTTAACATTTTCATTTGTATTAAAATAGCCAATAGAAAAATCTCCACCAGAAACAGTGACTCTACTTGTATTAGATAAATGAAGTGAAGATTCAGCTTTGGCAAAACAAATACCAGTTTTACCATCTGCAGCATTAACAACTACAGTACCATATAATTCAGCTTTTCCTCCGTTCTCAATTTTGATAGCGTCACTTTTTTTACTTGCATTTACTTTTAAAGTACTTCCACTTTCAACAAGTAACAATTTTAAAACTTTAAGTTCTCCTGTTATTGAAAGTTTTCCTTTTCCACTTATAATAAATGATTCTGTTGAAAACTTACCAGTTAAATTAATTTCTTTATTTTCATCAACACTAAATTTATATCCAGTACTTTCAGAATAATTGATTGTAAGCCCATCAACTTTTAATTCACTTACTTTATCAAAAGATAATTCAATAAATAATTTTGTTACAGTGTGTGTAAAGACAAATTTACTATCAACAATTTCAACATTATAATCACTAAAATTAAGGGTTGGAAGTGTAACATTATTACCATCAGGATCTTGAGCAACACCAGGATTAACTGTATCAGGTGCTGTAACAATAATATATTTATCGCTTACCTTTTTAGTTTCAATATTACAAAAATATTTATTTTCACAGCGACTAAGATCTAAAATACAATTTTCTCCTAAATAATAACTTCCATTATTTTCATAACAATCTGCAGGGATACAGAAATATCCTTTTTTTAATCCATCTTTATTTGCCGAGAATGTTCCAATAAAGAAATAAAAATTTTCACCAACAATTCTACTATCAGAAGTTAAAGATAATGTAGCACCACCATTTAATTCAATAGCAGTATTTCCACCAGAGCCAATAAATTTTGCTTTACCATATAATTTTAAAGATCCATATTCTGCAATAATAATACCATTAGAACTAGTAAATGTGATATTAAATTCACTATCTTTTTCTGCAATCATATTACTAGATTCAATTTTACCATTAAGATTAACTTTTACATTAGATTTTATAACAAGTGTTTTAGCATTAATTGAACCATTTATTGTATATTCACCAGTTTGGAATTCAAGTGAAGTTTCTTTTGCGTCTATTGAACCAAATGATACTATTTTATTATCTTTTGTATTAAAGACAAATTTTCCATCGTTATAAGCGATTTTTAAACCATCAATATCATTTGCAAAATGACAATTAATATTGTTATATTCTTTTCTTTTATTTTCTGCATCATTAATAATAAATTTATCTGTTATTGCTTTTTTAATCATAATACCAGATTCTTTATGAGTAAATACAACAACCCCGATGCTTGTTTTTTCTAAATATTCATAATCAGTTGTATTTAATGCTGGAAGAACTTTTCTAGTTCCTTTAATATTTTCAGCATAACCTTCTTCAGTAAACGTTGGTGCTTTCATAACCTTAAATACTGTTTCATCTGGTTCAGTTAAAGTAAGAGTTAATTCTGTAGTTTTCTCAATAGGTTTAGGATCTTCTACTTCACCATCTTTTTTTTCTGGAGTATAAATATAAGAGAATTTTATAGTACCACCTTTTTTAGAAAAGTCTTCAGGTACAGTCATAGAAAAATCATCTGCTGATAATTTTTTAGAAAATGCTGAACCTTTTTCAGTAAAATTAGCTCTTACCACAAAATCAGTCTTTTCAGGTTCTGCAGTATCATTATCATAATATTTTACTTTTTTATCAAGCTCAGCTGAAATACCAATTAATACTAATGGTAAAGCTTCTAAACGAGCTTTTTCAGCTTTTTCAGCCATAACATGATCATAATAATTTTTCCATTGTACATACGAAGGAATCATAACTGAAAGAGTAGTTGCTATAGCAATTACCGCTAATGAAGTTCCACTAAATAAGCGAACAAAGAAACCTTTAGAAATTTTTTTTGGTTTTAAATCTTGTGCCATTATTCATTTTCCTCCTTATTTATTTCAATAAATTTAGTAGTTGAACTAATAAACCAATATAATACTAAACAACCGACAACAGTATCAAGAGAAATAAGGAATGGTTTCCACCAAATCCAAGAATTTATAGAAGTTGATGAAATATATTTATCATTATTATCACCTTTTGCTAAATACATTCTTTCATTATAATCAGCATGAAGCCACATATATAAAATTTCATGAACAGCTTCTCTCATTCTATTTTGCATTCTACCTGTTGTTTCAGTTTGAGAATATTTCATACCAGTTACACCTAAAGCAACGTTCATACCAAAATTACCACCACAACGAACTAAACCTTCAAATTGATAATCAGCACCTGAACTAGCATCTGTAGTAATAGCCCCTTTAAAATCCCATTCTTTACGGAGAACACCTGTTATTAAAGCTTCTGAATAATTAGAACCTTCTGCTCCAACTGATTGATAACTTGTCATTGCACCAAGAGATCCACCATCAACAAAAGCTTTTCTAAATGCTTTAAGATGAGTTTCTCTAAGAGTTTGCTCACTCATATATGTTCGATCACAATAAGCATTATATACTGCAAAATGTTTAAGGAAAGTATATCTACCACGAGTATTTACTCCGCTTACTGCTTTAGCCATAACAGTACCAGCTAAGAAAGCATCTTCTGAAGGTGATTCATTATTTCTTCCAAAAAATGGATCAACATGTAAATCACAAGCAAAACCCCAAAGACCTGGAATACTAACTGATTTCATATCAGTACCAAATGATTGTCCATATTCATAAGCAAGTTTTTGATTCCAAGTTTGAGCTAATATAACCATAGAAGGATAACCAGTTCCACGAGGAGCTTTATTATATCCTTTAATTTGAGTAGGTCCATCATAATCTTGAAGAACAGGTTTACCTACTGAATCAATATTTTTTGAACCATAATAACGATTCATAACATTTAAAGCTTCTTCAAATGTTACTTGATTTAATACTTCGCTCCATTCTTTTGCATTAAAATCTTCACCTAATTTTTTACCAAGATCAGTTATAATACCATTTACCGCGAGTTTTTTATCACCTTTAGCACCCCAAATTGGTTTATTTTGATTTACTTCATTACCAAATTTATCGACAGTAGCGTTATCCCATTCAGTCCATCTTGCATAAGATTTTTTATCATAACCATCTAAAATAGGGTTTCTAGCACGTCCTTTTTTTCTAAGTTCAGTTAGTTCACTAGGAGTAGAAAATTTTTCACGAGTAAGCCAAGGTATATCTGGTTTAAATGTATCAGTTGTATCATCAATTGGAACAATATCGATTGCATCTTTTCCAGTGAAAAGATTTTTAACTGTTTTATTAGTAACAGGATCTTTATCAATATGTTTTGTTTCCGCAAGATTAAATTTAAATTCACCTTTGACATTATCATTTTTATATTTAACATTATTTACAACATGACAATTTTTAGAGAGTTTGAAAATATAATCACCTTTATCAAGTTCATATCCTGTATGATTATCATTATTTTTATCATAACAATCATAAGAAGCTATATCATACATATCAACAGTTATTACAATAGTCTCGCTTGCTCCTGGGTCAATATCATTTGTTTTTCCATAAGAAACAAGTTCAACAGCACTCTTTTCAATTCCACCATTTATATATGGAGCAGTACCAAAAATTTCAACAACATCTTTTCCTTTAATATCACCAATATTTTTGACTGTAACAGTAAATTCTATTTTGGAATTTTCTTTTAATGCACCACCTACATTAGAACTTACTCCATCAATTTTAATATCATCTACAGTCCATTCAAAATCAGTATAAGAAAGACCATAACCAAATGGATATTGAACTACACTATCATATCCTTTTTCATAACCGTTTTCAGCTGTCCACATTCCCATAACATCAGCAGTTTCATACCATTTATATCCAATATAAATACCAGCTACTTTATCTAAATAACTTCCATAAGTTTGATTCCAAACAGGTGTGTTCCAAATTGTAGATGGATTAGTATATAAATCATAAGCAAAAGTATCAACTAATCTTCCTGATGGATTAGCTTCACCATATAAAAGTTTAGGTAAAGAAGCTACACCACGTGTACCAGTGTAACCAACATACATACATGCATCAACTCCAGGAATAGTATCAATTAAACCAAGTTCCATTTGATTGCAGTTATTAATTAAAACAACAACATTTTCAAAATTTGAACCTAAATAAGTTAATAATGATTCTTCTTCAGTAGATAATTCAAGATAATGACGACTATTATCAGTTGTTTTACCATTAGGACCTTCTTTAGGTTGATTAGTTGGATTTCCTCCACCTTCACCACACAAACGAGAAACAACCATTATAGCAGTATTAGAGTATGCTTTTGCACCATTAAGAAGTTCATCAGAATAATATGTTTTATCATTAATATTAGGCTCTACAAGATAATGAGCATCATTAATATGACCAACTTTCCATTCTCTACCTAAATAATAAGGTTTAAAATAAGAATGATACATATCATATAAATCAGTATTATAATCAATGCCATAATCATCAAGAGCATCATAAAAATCTATATTTTTGCTAAAATCACCATCTTCTGGAAGTACACCGCCAGATCCAACTGCATCTCCTCCAGTACCATAAATCCAGTCAATTGAATGCCATCCAAATACATTTACTTTTGGTGTTTCTTCTTTATTTAATGGAAGTGTATTATTTTCATTTTTTAAAAGAGTAACACCTTCTTCAATAATACGTGCAGACATTTTTTGACCTTGAACTGAAGCTTGAGATAATTCAGTATTATCAATGATAGGTTGAACAAGAAAACTATTTATTTCAGGCTCAAAAAAGAAAGCAATATTTGTTCCAACAATAAGTACAGATGTAACAACTAAACCAGCAAAATATTTAAGTGTTAATGGTATAAAGCCTTTTTTCTTTAATATTCCATTTAATTTATCTTTAAAATTCATTAAAATTCTCCTTTTTTATTAATTTTTTTAATTATTTTCTTGTACAAATTCGACTTTACAAATTGCACCATAAGAAAGTAATATATTTCCTTCTGAAGAAGTTATTTTATTATTTTCTGAAATAGCATTTTTTGGATATTAAACTTTAGCATTTTCTTTTGAAGCGAAATGGCCAATAGTAAAATCACCGCCAGTAATAGTAACTCTACTTGTATTAGATAAATGAAGTGTAGATTTTTCACTAACAAAACATATACCAGTTGTTCCTTTAACAGCTTTTATATTTGCTGTACCAAATAATTGTAACTTACCTTCATTTTTAACGCTGATTGCATCGCCAGTTGTTCCAGTAACTATTAATGTTGATTCATTGTCCAAATTTAAATTAGTAACTGAAATAGTTCCATTTACATTTAAAGTACCTTTATTAATAACATTAATATTTTCTGATGAAAGATTGTTATTAACTACACAATTTGCTTCATCAACTACTAAATTTTTCATTGCAGTGCTTTTTGTAGTTAAACTAGCTTCTTTTCCTTTAAAAGTTAAAGTATTAACAGTTAAACCACTATTACTAATAAATTTAACATTTTCAATAGTTAAAGCATTAAAGCTTGATTCATGATTAGTAACTTTTAATGTACCCTTACCATTAATTTTTACTGAAGGTAATGCTTTATTGAGCGTTGAAATATTTGGAACTTCTACAGTATCATTAATAGTTAAAATATATGTTCCATCTTGATATGTACCTTGTATCTTATTTTGATTTAATGATGCAATTTCCCAATGAATTGTTACATTATTATAATCGTGATAATTAAAAGTCAAAGTATCAGCAGTTATTTCTTTTTTAATTTTAATATTACTATATGTTTTATGAGTGAAAGTAGCTGTACCATCTTTATTATTATTATATTTATATTCACTTCCGTCTTTTGCAATTTGAGAATAATTATAATTATATGCATTAAGGATTGGTAATACTACTTCTTTACCATTAATTTTAGCAATACCAGTTTCAGTATAGGTTGGTTCTTTAATAATAAAATCACTTGCTTGATATTCTTTAAGAGCTTTTGCACTTTCTCCATAATAATAAAGTGATTTTGCTAAAGTTTTCATTGCTTCTTTTTTGCTATTTTGCATACGTGCAGCATAATCATTAATTGAATATTTAAGAGTTTGTGTATTACTTCCATCTTTCAATTCAATAGTATATTGTTTACTAAAATCAAGAGCGTAAATATTTTTTAAAGTATATGTATATAGTTCTTGGTTTTTAACTAATTTTGAAGTGACATCTTCATTATCTACAAACACACTAGCAGTTGTACTTGCTTTTTTAAAACCAAATTGTATTGCAGGAAGAGTATCAAATACTACAGTAGCACTATAAATTTGAGTTTCATCAGCAAATTTTGTAGTTAAACTCATTTTATCTTTAATTTCATTATCTTTACTTGGTGTAGCAGTTACTGCAGTATTAAATTTATAAAATTTTGCTGCTTGACCATAATAAATAAGATCTTTTGCTACATTTTTATATTGTTCTACATATCCTCCATCAATAATTTGATTAAGATATGATGAAACACTATAATCTGTCACTTTTAATTCATCATTTACTTTAATTAAAAAATTAGAGTCAATATATTGTGGAGTTACTTTTTCAAATATAAATTCCCATTTACCTTCAGATTTTTTACCTTCAACTTTAGCATTTAATACTTCGGTTGTACTTACAAATGATGCAGTAGCATTTGTAACACTTTCATTAAGTGAAACATAATATTTAACAACAATACCATCAGTTAATGCAACTTGAAAATTACCTTCATTAGCATTTTTAACTTTTAAATTAACTTTTGGTAATAAAAGTTGAACATTATTTACATCAATATTTTTTTCTTGTACATGTAAATTTAATACATTTGTTGAACTAAGTGCAATAGCAAAAGATGATACTAAAACAACCAACAATTTATTTTTTAAAGTTTTCATATATTTTTCTCCTTCATTTAATTTTGTTGATTACCATTAGTAACATCACCAAAAACATCAATTTCACCTAAAAATGATCCACCTGGTTCTCCACTTGCCATTAGGACATCCTCTGTACGAACTGAAATAACTTTTATCTCACAACGAGTATAAACTTTCTTTTTCATTTTTTATCCTCCTAAAAATGAATAAGGGCATTGCAACCCCTTACATTTATAAATTAACAAATGATTTTTTCTTGTCAATACTCTTGCCATAGATGGTATTTTCTACGTCGAAAATGGTATATTTAAATTATTTTATTTGAAGAAAACAATACTTAATTGAAAAATATTCTTATTTGTATCTACACGCATAATTCCATCATAACGAGAAACAATTTCACGTATACTTTTTAATCCGTATCCATGATAACCAATATCACCTTTAGTTGTGATAGGTAATCCATTCTCCATTTTTAATTCATTTCCTATAAAATAATTATCTTCTCTAATAATAATAGCGTTTTGACGTTCTTCAATAACAAAATCAATACATCTTTTTTGTTTATCTTTAATAATATCAACAGCTTCTACAGCATTATCTAAAATATTACCAAGTAATGCATATAAATCTCCATCATTTAAAAATTTAAGTATTTTTCCATCTACAATACAAGTAAAATCAATATTTTTTTCTTTACACAATAAATTTTTTTCAGTTAAAATAATATCTATTGTTTTATTACCAGTTGAGATTTCAGCATCATAAAAAGAAATAAGTTTTTGCATTTCATCGATTGTTTCTTTATCAACACCTCTACTATCACCTATATTACGAATTTTATGTTTCATATCATGACATTTAATATTTATTAAATCGATTGTTTCTTTACGAATTTTAAAATGTTTTTGTTGTTCATCATATAGTCTAGAAATAATTTCCATTTCCTGTTCAATATCTTTAGTTTTAATCATGCTCATTTGTAAACATAAAAGTGATACACATAGAAGAATACTTATTAAAATATAAATAATTTGAATAGAATTAGATACTTTTTTTTCATATCTAAAAATGTCTGAAATAATTATATCCGCGACAAGTGCAAATCCAATAAAGCAAATTATAACTGGGCTTTTAAAAGATAAATTACCATTTTTACTAATACGTGGTTTTAAAATAGTATTCATAATAACATAAACAACTAC
Organism: uncultured Bacillota bacterium; assembly: GCA_905204225.1. Lineage (GTDB taxonomy): Bacteria > Bacillota_I > Bacilli_A > RFN20 > CAG-449 > CAG-449. The sequence continues at coordinate 3,623 of CAJKZK010000039.1, read as the reverse complement.
AAAATATACCGAAACATAAACTACAAAACTAAAAGCAATCATTCCACCAACATTATCAAAAGAAATATTAGTGTTTTCATAAGCTAAACTAATAAATGCTTGTGAATCAAACAATGTTACATTAATAAAAGAAAATATTAAATATGATATATGTTGAACAGTGTATGCTGCAATAGAACAAAATAAAACATTAATAAATTTAATACGATAACACATTATTAATCCACACATAGTTACAATAAAAAATAAAATAAACATAAGTGATGATGAAATCCAATTATTAATCAAATTTGATGGATATAAAATTGCACATGAATAACACAAAATAATTGCTAACGGTGCTAAATAAATTATTCCTCTTCTTCTTGGATAATGGAATGTTAATATTAATTCAGCAATTATGAGTTCAGTCATGAATATTATTTTATAAAGAGATAGCCAACTCATAATTTCCTCATTTTTTTAAAGTGCCAAAAGAAATATATTGAGCAACAGCTAATAAAAATTCACTTTTTTTCTTCTTGAAATTTTTATAACATCGCCACCAACAATACAATCTTCTTTATTTATTTTATTAACATATTTTAAATTAACCAAATAACTTTGATCACACATAAAAAAGCCATAAGGTCTTAATTTTTCACAAACTGTTTTCATTGTTCCTTCACGTACTTCAAAACTGCCATCAATAGTATGATAAATAATTTGATGATTGTACACTTCGACATATTTAATATCTGCTACAGTGAAAATTTTTTCAGCATATCCATCACGTCTTTTATCACGAATTTTTATAATAATTTTTTGATCTGCATCACTTTTAATCATACTAATAGCACGTTCTACTTTTAAAACAAAATTATCATAATCTATAGGTTTAACCATAAAATTAAAAGCATGAACTTCATAACTTTCAAGAGCGTATTGAGAAAGATTTGTCACAAAAAATAAAAAAGTTTTATCATCTTTTTCACGAATTATTTTTGCTGCTTGCATTCCATTAGTGCCAGGCATTTCAATATCTAAAAAAATCATTTGATAATAACCAGGTTTGAATTCTTTTAAAAAATCATCAGCTGTTTTAAAACTATGAGTTTCTATTGATAATCCTTTATCAATTTTGTAACGATTAATAAAAGATTGTATTTCTTGAGCATACTTAGAATCATCTTCAACAATAGCTATTTGAATCATGTTACTTCCTCCTAGTTATTACATTTTTTTATATTTTATCATAATATTTATTTTTTGTTAACATTAATTATTATCACCTATTTAATCAAATGAGTAACTTTTATAATATTTTTTCTCTTTTTTAAATATTTAAAAAAGTTTTATTTTAGATAAATAAAAATAATTAATATTTTTTTCATCATGTTATATAATGATAATATGAAAATTGTTAATTTAAGTGATACACATGGAGATATAAAGCAAAAACAAGTAGGGTTTTCTTTTTGGTTTTGTTTTTTTGGTCCACTTTATTTAATGGTTAAATTAAGATTTATTTCTTGTTTATTTCTTTTAATTATTTATTATTATTTATTACCAATACCAGGTATGGAAATAATTAAAAATTTTATTTTGCAATTCACTCCTAATTCTTATCAAGAAATTATAACTAGATTTTTAATGTTTTTTAGAAATGATTATGCTAGATATGTAGGTATAATTATAGTGGTGTTTTTTCAAATATTTGCTTCATTTTTTATGGAAGGATTATTATTAAGAAAAAGTATCAAAAAAAGAAAATATCTTCCAGTTAATGAAGATGATGCTAGATTATTAATTTCTATCCATGCATGTTCTAGAAAAGTTCCACTTGCTTCTTCAAGAATAAAAGATAACACAAATAATATTAATTATATAAAAAAAGAGACTGATGTCCCTTATATAATAAATGATTTTGATAATTCAAAATTAGCTTCTTTTAGAAAATCTTCTATGAAGAAAAAAATCGAAGATTTAAACGAATTATACCGTTTAGAACAAATGACAAAAGAAGAATATGAAATAAGAAGAAGCCAAATAATTAATGAATATAAACAAAAACAAGATTAACTTATTTACCAAAATAAATTTTCATTCCATTAACAACACTGGCAACTGGATCTGGCGCTAATCTAACTGGAATATTAATATGTTTTTCAATATATTCTCTCATTCCTGCAAGTAAACTTGTTCCACCAGAAATAACAACACCATTTTCATTAATATCACTAGCAAGTTCAGGTGGAGTAAGAATTAAAGCATCATTAATAGAATCAATTAATAATTCACCTAATGGTAATAAAATGTTTCGTACTTCATTTGTTGAAATATTAACATTATGTGGTAAAGAAGTTAAAATATCTCTTCCTGAAACTTCTAATAATCTATTTTCAGGAGTAGATTCTAAAGAACCAATTTTCATTTTAATAAATTCAGCAGTTTTACTACCAACTATTAAATGTCTTTGTTTTCTTAAGTAACGTAAAATTGCTTCATCAAGTAAATTACCAGAGAAAATAGAAGATTTACTTATTAATATTTTTTCTCCAGAAGTAACAATAATATTAGTAGTACCTGCTCCTAAATTAATATGCATATTACCTCTATTTTCTTTTATTTGTAGACCTGCTCCTAAAGCTGCTAATTTAGCTTGATTTTCAAAAATAACATCACTAGCACCTAAATTATAGGCAATATCAGTTAAAGCTTTTTTTTCAATAGGAGTAATATCACATGGAGTAGAAAATAAAACAGTATAATTATTTAATGACTTAACATCACCTTTTCTTAATGCGATTTTGAGTAAATTAATATTAGGATTCATTCTTGAAGGAACACCTCTAATTACAGGTTTAATAACATCTATTGATTCAGGTACTCTACCAATCATTTTAGCAGCTAAATAGCCTATATCTAATACTTCTGTACTTTTTACATCATAAGCAATAACTGTAGGCTCAGAAAAAATAATTCCTTTACCAGAAACATAAATAAATGTATTACTTGTACCTAAATCTATTCCAACAAATTTTTTCATAAATTACCTTTTTCTTTAATTATTTTAGCAAATTTAAAAATTAAATACTATATTAAGACAAAATAAAAAGTGAACTTTTAATAATTCACTTTCTATTAATACCTTATTTTTCTAATAATTTATAATTATCTAATGATGGTATTTCAATTTTTACATCTTTTCCATATAAGAAATTAAAACTAAATTTTTCTTTAAGATATATGTTAGTAGTAACTTTATCTCCACCATTAATTTCAAGACCGAAATCAACATCAGTAAAAATTGTTTTAACATATTTTTGATTATAAATTAAACCACCTTTAATATAATTAAAACCACTTTTTTCTAAAGATTTTTTCATTTCTTCAGTAGCTTGATCAACTAAAGTACCTTGAACACCTTCATTTGAAGATGTAATAATATAACGATAAAATTCAATTAAATTATCTTTATTTATTTCTAAAGCAATACCCCATTCATTATTATAAGATTTACAAGTAACAAATAATTCAGTAAATTTATCAATATATTTTTTATCAAATTTAATAAAATCATTTTCACTTTGTCCAATAGAAGAAATTGAATCTAACATTCCTTCTAATGTTCCTTCTTGAAG
>CAJKZK010000038.1 GCA_905204225.1 uncultured Bacillota bacterium | reverse complement strand
AAAGATTATAATGTAGAAATTGATCCAATAAAGTATGAAAATTTATTAAATAAAAAATTTAAAATATTAGTAGATACTGATTATTATATTGAACAAACAGATGGTACTTATAAAAATCAAAAGAAAGAAAAAAATGTTGTTAAAGGATTAATTGATAATAAAAAAATAGGCTTTGATTTAAAAATTGTAGGAATAGTTAAACCAATTGATACAGCGGTAGCACATTCAATTAGTGCACCAATTGGATATACTTCTAAATTTGTTCAAGAAGTATTAACTAGAATAAATAATTCAAAAATAGTTGAGCAACAAAAGGCTAATCCTGAAATAGATGTTCTTACTGGTAAAGAATTTCCTAAAAAAAGTTTATCAACAGATGAAAAAAGACAAGATATTATTAAAGAAATTGATTCAATGACTAAAAATCAAATACTTAATAAATTGAAAAATACTGAATATTATGATTATGTTAAAAATATGAGTGAGTTAATGTTAAAAAATACATTAAAAAACATTGTATCTAATCAAGCTAGTGATGAGCAAATTGATCAAATATATAATGAATTAATGGGAACAAATACTTACGAAAATAATATGAAGAAATTTGGAGTTAATGATTTAGATAACCCTAAAAATATTTCTTTTTATTGTAATGATTTTGAAGCAAAAAACAATCTAGAAAAAGAAATAAAAAAATATAACAAAATGGTAAAAGCTGATGAAAATAAAGGAGATAGTTATGTAATAACATATAACGATTATGTTGCATTAATGATGTCTTCAATATCAACTATCATTGATTCAATTAGTTATGTTTTAATTGCTTTTGTTAGTGTTTCTCTTGTAGTTTCATCAATAATGATTGGAATAATTACTTATATTTCTGTTTTAGAAAGAACAAAAGAAATAGGTGTATTAAGATCAATTGGTGCATCTAAAGCAGATATTAGGCATGTTTTTACTGCTGAAAGTTTAATTATTGGTTTAATATCTGGTTTATTTGGTATAGTCGTTACTATAATTTTAAATATTCCAATAAATATAATTATTACTCATTTAGCTAATATTCCTGGAGTAGCATCATTACCAATAGGTGGTGCGATAATTTTAATTTTATTAAGTTGCTTTTTAACGTTTATTGCAGGCTTAATTCCATCAAAAATAGCTTCAAAAAAAGATCCAGTTATTGCTTTAAGAAGCGAATAAATATTATGAGGTTAAATACTTTGATTTTTAATATCGAAGTTTTAACCTCGTTTTTTTTATTGTTTTTTATTGATTTATGTATTACAATATCAATGCCATAAATGGAGGTTTATGTTACTATGTCAAAAAAATTAATTTTAGTTGTTTCTCCACCTGCTTGTGGAAAAACTTATGTATCAAAAAAACTTGCTAGTGCTTTAAAACATGTTGTTTATCTTGATAAAGATACGTTAATTCCTTTGTCAAAAAAGATTTTTGAAGCTGCTAATGAAGAATATAATCGTTCAAGTGATTTCTTTAATAGAGAAATTAGAGATGTTGAATATGAAGTTATTCTTGATTTGGCTTTTGAGGCTTTAGAATATGATGATATTGTTCTTGTTAATGCACCTTTTACTAAAGAAATAAGAGATTTAAATTATGTTAAACAATTATCTAATTCTTTAAAAGAAAAAGGAGCAGAATTAACTTTTGTTTGGGTTGATGCAACTCCAGAAACATGTCATCAAAGAATGATTGAAAGAAATTCTACAAGAGATACTTGGAAATTAACACATTGGGATGAATATATAAAAGGAGTAGATTTTTCTATTCCAACACCTTTAGCTAGTTCTGGTTGTAAACTTATTATTTTTGATAATAATTTATCATCAGATTTTGATAAAGTGTTAGCAAATACTGTTAAATTAATTGAAGAATAAGATGCGTTTTATTAACGCATTTTTATTTTTTTTATTAAAAGTTAATATTTTTATTAATATTTATATATTAAAATTAACTTTTAGTGTAGATATTATTATTTTAATTTTGTAAAATAAGATATGTGAAAAGAGGAAAGTTATTTATGAAAAATTTTATTATTGAAACTAGTGCTAGACATGTACATGTTACTCAAGAAACTTTAGAAATCCTTTTTGGTAAAGGAGCTACTCTTGAAGTTAAAAAAATGTTATCGCAACCTGGTCAATTTGCTTCTAATCAAAAAGTTCAAGTTGTTGGACCTAAAGGAACATTAACATGTTCAATACTTGGCCCATGTAGAAACATTAATCAAGTTGAGTTATCTTTAACTGATGCAAGAACTATTGGAGTAAAGGTTCCTGTTCGTGAATCTGGCGATATTGTTGGTTCAACTCCTGTTAAATTGGTTGGTCCATGTGGAGAAGTTGAATTATTAGAAGGCGCAATAGCTGCTAAAAGACATATCCATATGACACCAGAAGATGCAAAAGAATTTGGTGTAGAAAATGGTCAAATTGTTTCTGTTAAAGTTGAAAATGAAACAGGTAGAGGATTAATTTTCTTAGATACAGTTATTAGAGTTTCACCAAAATATGCTTTAGCAATGCATATTGATACTGATGAAGCTAATGCTGGTGCTTTATCTGGTGTAGTAACAGGAACATTAATTAAATAGTTTTGGAGATAAATATGAAATTATTCGAGTCGATTGGGCATATGCATCTAACTGGAATTGAAAAAACTAAAGAATTAACTGAAAAAAAACCAGTTAAAAAATTAGATAATGAATATTGTAAAAATATTTACATTCCAATTGTTGATGCTAAAGCAATGCCTATAAATTTAAAAGTTGCTGTTGGTGATGAAGTTAAAGTTGGTACATTGATTGGAACATATATGGTTTTTGGAAATGAAATGCCAGTATATTCTACTGTATCAGGTAAAATTGTTGGAGAAGAAATGTTATTTCATGCTGGAATTGGTAGACCAGTTAAACATTTTAATATTGAAAACGATTTTAAATATGATTGTATTCAAGTTTGTAAACCATTTACTAAAAATGATAGTGCAGATGTAATTGTTGAAAATATGCAAAAATTAGCTTTAGTAGGTTTAGGTGGTGCAGGATTTCCAACATTTATAAAATATAAAAATGTTAAAGATATTGATACTGTAATTATTAATGGTGTTGAATGTGAACCTTTTATTACAACTGATTATGTTGCAATGAAAAATGAAAGCAATCTTCTTATTGAAGGTGTAGAATTATTTTTAAAAGCAAGTGGTGCTAAAAAAGCTTATATTTGCTTTAAAAATGATAGAAGAGATGTTAAAGAAGAACTTGATAAATTGTTAGTTAACCATCCTAATATTGAAGTAAAAATGGTTGCAAATGCTTATCCAATGGGATGGGAAAAGAATTTAGTAAAAGCTGCTGTACATCGTACATATAATAAATTGCCTTCTGAAGCACACGTAATTGTTAATAATGTTCAAACAGCTATTGAATTTGCTAAATCATCCAAAACAGGATTTATTATGAATACTAAACAAATTACTGTTTCTGGAGAAGGTATTAAAGAAAATGGTAATATTGTTTTACCTATAGGAACAAAGATTGGAAATCTTGTTCAATTTATGGGTGGATATAATGTTGATGAAGGCGTTGTGTTACTTGGCGGCCCAATGTGTTCTAAAGCTTTAATGAACGATAATGTTGCAATTTTAGCTAATGCTAATGCTTTGACTGTTTTAAAGAAAGTTATTAGAAAAGCTGAACCTTGTTTAAGATGTGGTGCTTGTACTGAACATTGCCCTGCAAATGTTCAACCAGTAGAAGTTAAATTCTGTGTTGAAACAAAAAATATGGAAAGATTGGCTTTACTTAATCCAAATGCATGTGTTGGATGTGGATTATGTTCATATATTTGTCCAAGCTTCATTGATGTTGCTGATTTTGTAAAAAAAGGTAAATTATTATTGAGCATTGAAGAAGCAAAGAAAAAAGCTCAAAAGGGAGGAAAATAAAATGAAATTTGGTATGAATCCAAGTCCATATTTCCGTAGTAAAAGATCAACTACTCAAATTATGCTCGAATTTGGTATTGGTTTATTGCTTGTTTGGATTTGTGGTATTGTTTATTATTTTACTTTAAGTGTTAATAATGGAATTAGAGCTATTATTAATCCAATAGTTTGTATGTTAGTAGCTTTGGTTACTGAATGCTTATTCATGCTTCCAAAACATATTAAAGAAAAAGGAACATTTAAAGATTTATTGTTTAAATTATTTAAATCATATGGTTATATTAGTGGTTTAATATTAGGATTATTATTTCCAGTTGGTACTGCATTTTATGCAATTATAATTACAACTATATTTGCAATTGCAGTTTCAAAAATGTTATTTGGTGGTTTTGGTTACAATATTTTCAATGTTGCTATTGTTGGTAGAGTATTTGCTCAAACAGTATTCTTATCAAAAATGAAATATGATGCAACTATTTCAACTGGTGCAACAATTATTACTCAATTTGGTGCTACTAATTGGTCACTTGAAACTTTATCTAAAGCAGGATTGAATTTATCTAATTTATTATTAGGAAATTATTATTCTGCATTAGGTGAAACATTTACATTGGTTTTTTTAATTATTGGAGTAATTTACGCTATTAGAAAAGTAATAGATTGGAGAGCTCCTGTTTTCTATGTTGCAACTATTTATATTAGTACATTCTTTATGGGATTAGTTGCAGGATATGGTATTAATAGTTTTGAATTTGCTTTAGTTCAAATTTTAACTGGTGGTATTATTTTTGGTGCAGTTTTCTGTTTGACTGATCCAGTTACAACTCCAACTTCTCCTGCTGGAAAAATAATTTTCGGAGTTGGTACTGCTGTTTTCACTTTATTAATAAGATATTTAGGAGCTGCTCAATCTGGTGTTGCTTTCTCTATCTTAATTATGAACGCATTAACTCCATTAATTGATTCTTCAATTAAAGGATTATCTACTCAATTTACAAAACGTAAATTAATTACTACTTGTGTTTTAGGTGCTATTGCTATTACTTCTGGTTGTGTAACTGGTGCTATGTCTGTTGATAAAGCAGGTTTTGTTAATGCTCAACCTGTTAAAGCTTGTGGAATTAAATCAAATGTAAAAAAATTAAGTGAAGAAAATGGCATTTCTAAATACCAAGTTGAAGTTAGTGGATATTTAGGTGAAAATCTTGAAAAGAAAATTGTTAAATTAACTAATTTATTTTCTAATGATGATTTAGGAAGCTTTAATGATTATTTTAATACTTATTCTGATGTAGAATATACTCTTACTGGCGGAAGTAGTAAAATGCAATCATTATACATTTCTTATGTTGATGAAAATGGTGATAACCAAAAAGAAGATACAGGTCTTTATATATCATATAGTAAAAATGAAGATACAAAAACTTGGATAATAAATTCTTCTTCTGGTGAAGAATATAACTTTGATACTAAATACACAAGTGAAACTGATATTTTTGAAACTAATGTTAAAAATGGTGATGTTTATATCTCATTTGCAACATCATATACTGCTAGCGAAAAAACGGCAGCTTCTTATGTTTCAGTAAAATATAATGTTTCTCTTGATTATGCTAAAAAAGAAATTGTATCTACTGAATATATTTCTTCTGGTGCTGGTGGAGGATATGGAGATGTTCTTCTTTCTCAAAATGGTGGAGATGCATCAAAATATAGTATGACTGATCCTTCTAAAGCAGTAGAATTCTATAACAATTATATTAAAATTGATTCACCAAAGAAATTTGAAGAATTTACTAAAGTTTCTTATGATACATTTAGAGATGTAAATAATTATAAAGATGAAGATTTTGTTATTCATGTAGGCGCTACATATACTGCTATTGGTTATATAACAGTAATGCAAAGAGTTATTGAATATGCAAATGCTGAACATACTCTTGGAAAGGTAAAGGCATAATTATGAATAAATTTATTAAATTACCGTTATTTTTAGGCTTAACATGCTTGATAGCTGGTGGCTTGCTTGCTGGCGTTGTTTATTTAACTGATGGTCCTATTGAAGAAGCTAAAATTAAAAAACTTCAAGAAGGATATCGTAATATGTATAAAGTTGACGAAGTAGAAACAACAGATATTGAATTGGGTGATGCAGCTAATAAAACTTTACTTGGTTTAACAGTTGTAAAACATAATGATACTAAATCTGCAGTATATAAATTAAGTTCTACATCAGGTTATGAAACCATGACATTCTATTTAGGCATTTCTTTTGATACAAATACAGTTGATGGTTATTATAATCTTGATACTACAAGTCAATCTTTAGGATATTCTCATTATAAAGATAATAAAGAAATTTCTAATAAATTAAATGGATATAGTGGGAATGGTAACTTTGTTGTAGCAGGTGTTACTTATACTTCAAATGCTGTTAAAGAAGCTATTAATGTTGCATTTACTGATTATAATGCAAGAACATGGGAGTTTTAATTATGGAAGAGAATAGACCAAATTTATTGAAAACTTTTGTAAATCCTATTTTTAAAGAAAATCCTATCCTTGTTATGCTTTTAGGATTATGTCCAGTACTTGTTGTTACTGATACTTTTGATAAAGCTCTTGGTATGGGTGTTGCTGTTATCCTTGTTTTATTTTTTACAAATTTAGTTATTTCATTGATTAGAAAAATTGTTCCAAATGAAATTAGAATTCCAGTATTTATTGTTATTATTGCATGTTTTGTTACTATGGTTGATCGATTGATGGAAGCATTCACTCCAACATTATATAGTTCTTTAGGTGTTGTCATTTCAATGATTACTGTTAACTGTATTGTATTAGGTAGAGGCGAAGCATTTGCTTCTAAAAATAAAGTTCTCCCATCTATAATTGATGGTTTAGGAACTGGAATTGGTTTCTTAGTTGCTTGTTTTATTATAGGTTTATTAAGAGAATTCTTAGGAAAAGGTGGATTAACTTTAACTAATCCATTTACTAGTGAAGTTATTTTTTCTAGTTATCCATTAGCTGATTATGCTATATCATTATTTACTAGTAAATCTGGTGCTTTCTTAACTCTTGGTTTAGTTGTTGGTATTGCTTCATTTATAAAAATTAAAAGTGAAGAAAAGAAAGCTTTAAAAGAAAAAGCTAAATTAACAAAGGAGGCAAAGTAATATGCAAATTATTACATCAATTTTTGCAGTATTTATTATTGCAATGATTACTAATAATATCATTTTAACTACTGGATATGGTATTTGTTCATACGTTGGTGTTTCTAAGAAAAGATCTTCTGCTATTGGAATGGGATTAGCTTTAGTGTTTGTTACTTTTATGGCAGCTCTTGTTTCATATTTCCTTAATAAATTATTAGTATTTTTAAATATTGAATTTATGCAAACAGTTTGTTTTATTCTTGTAATTGCTTCATTAGTTCAATTAGTAGAAATGATTGTTAAGAAATTTTTACCATCATTATATAATTCATTAGGTATTTATTTACCTTTAATTACTACTAATTGTGTTGTTTTATATGTTACAAAACAAATTTGTGATGTTCCTGCATTAATGACTGGACTTGGTTTATCAAGTGATTTGATTTCTAATGGAGGATTTGATTTCTTATTTGCAATGGTTTATGCTTTAGGAACTGGCTGTGGTTATTTCTTAGTAATCTTTATTTTTTCTACTATTAGAGAAAGAATTGATCATGCTCCTGTTGTTAAAGGTTTTGAAGGTGCAGGTATTGCATTAGTTACTACTGCTATTCTTGCTCTTGCAATTACTGGTTTAGCTGGATTGTTCTAATGAAATATCTTTATGCTTTATTAGCGTTAGCTATATTTGGTGGTTTATTTATTTTGGTTTATTATTTAAATAGTAAAACAAAAAAACCTGATGGTTGCAATGAATTACCAGAAGAGTGTAAACAATGTAAAGTTAGTTTTTGTGGAAAGAAAAAAAGTGAAGAAAAGGAGAAGTAATATATGAAATATATATATGCTGTATTAGTGATATTAGTGGCAGGTATTATTTTAGCAATTGCTTTAGCAGTCGCTGATAAATTCTTTAAAGTTGAAGAAAATCCTGCTAAAAAAGATATTGAAGCAATGTTACCTGGCGCTAATTGTGGTGCTTGTGGTTTCCCTGGCTGTGCTGGTTTAGCACAAGCTATGGCTGATAAAAAAGTGAAAGATGCTCATGCTTGTAAAGTCATTAAAGGCGAAAAAGCTAATGAATTACAAACATATATTAATGAAATGAAATAATATTATGGATGAGTTAGTTTATCACCCAAAGGGAACTTGTTCTCGTGAAATGAGAATATTTTATGAGAATGGTAAAATTGTTAATTTAGAAGTTATTGGTGGATGTAATGGTAATTTAAAAGGGATTGTTTCTCTTTTAAAAGGAATGGAAATAAATGAAGTTATTGCCCGTTTAGATGGTATTAAATGTGGTTTTAAAAATACTTCTTGTCCAGATCAAATTGCACAAGCATTAAAATCAATAAAACAAGAATAAATTTTTAAATTTGAATCATAATTAGATTAGGTGATTCAAATGAAAACGAAAAAGAAAAAAGAGCAATTTTTATTAGCAGATACTTTATTTGAAACAGGAATGGATTTTGATATTATTGAGACTATTACTGGAGTTAATGCTAGTGAATTGTTAATGCATAAAATTAATCTAATCGAATTCGAAGATGATGATTTAAAATAAATTCATCATAGTAAGTAGGTGTATTATGGAAGAAAAAATCTTATTTACTTCTGAATCTGTTTCAGAAGGTCATCCCGATAAATTATGTGATCAAATTTCTGATGCTATTTTAGATGCATGTTTAGAACAAGATCCATTATCAAGGGTAGCTTGTGAATGTTTTACTACAACCGATTTTGTTTTAATTGGTGGAGAAATCACAACTAAAGCTAATGTTAATTATGAAGAAATAGCACGTAAAGTAATGTTGGATATTGGTTATAATGATAAAAAAATTGGAATTGATGGCAAAAATTGTAAAATTCTTAATTTGATTCAAACTCAATCTCCTGATATTGCTCAAGGTGTTTCTAAAGGCAAAATTGAAGATCAAGGTGCTGGTGATCAAGGAATAATGTTTGGTTATGCTACTAATGAATCAGAAAATTTTATGCCTTTACCTATCGTTATAGCCCATAAATTAGTAAGATATGCTTCTAATTTAAGACATCAAGGTGCATTTAAAGGTTCGAGACCTGATATGAAATCACAAGTAACTATCGATTATACAACAGGTGCACCTAGAATTGATACAATTTTAATGAGTGTTCAACATGATGAAGATATTGATATGAATGAATTTAAAAATTTTATTCATAAAAATATTATGCAAGTAGTAGCTCGTTCTTTTTCATTAAATGATGATTTTAATTATTTAATTAATCCAACAGGAAGATTTGTTATTGGTGGACCTGCTGGAGATACTGGTTTAACTGGAAGAAAAATTATAGTTGATTCATATGGTGGAACTGCAAAAGCTGGTGGAGGATGTTTTTCTGGAAAAGATCCTTCTAAAGTTGATAGGTCCGCGACATATGCTGCTAGATATGTTGCTAAAAATTTAGTAGCTGCTGGTGTAAGTGACAAATTAGAAGTTCAAATTTCTTATGCTATTGGTGTAAGTAAACCTATTTCTATTGCTGTTGAAACTTTCGGAACAGAAAAAATTGCTAAAACAAAAATTTTATCAATTATTGATGAAGTATTTGATTTAAGACCTGGTTGTATTATTAGAGATTTTTCTTTAACAAAACCTTCTTTTAAATACATGGATTTAGCATCTTATGGTCATTTTGGAAGACCTGATATTAATTGTCCATGGGAAAAGTTGGATAAAGTAGATCAAATTAAAGAATTAATGTAATAAAGCTCCTTATAGGGGGCTTTTTAAATTTAATAAAAATATAAAGTTAGCTTGAAAAAATATTAATAAAAAAATAAACTTATTATTGTGTTCATAATAAGGAATTATGATTAAGAAAGGTGTAATTATATGAAGTATGATGTTGTAATAGTTGGAGCAGGACCTGCAGGATATTTTTGTGCTTACGAATTAATGCAAAAAAATCCAAATCTAAAAGTAATTTTACTTGATAAAGGATATGATATATATTCAAGAAAATGTCCTATTTTAATGCATAAATTAACAAAATGTCCAGTTAATAAAGAAAAAGTTCATGGTTGTTATCCAGCATGTGCTATGACTAATGGTTTTGGTGGTGCTGGTGCTTATTCTGATGGTAAATTTAATATTACTTCCGAGTTTGGTGGTTGGTTAAGTGATTATATTGATGAAGATGAATTAATTGATTTAATTAAATATGTAGATGAAATTAATTTAAAATATGGTGCAACTACTGCAATTACTAATCCATATACTCCTAAAGTTCGTGAAATTGAAAAAAAAGCAATTGCAGTGGGCTTAAAATTATTACGTGCTAATGTTAGACATATTGGTACTGAAGATAATTTAGAAATTTTAAAAAGAATATATGAAGATTTAAATAAGCAAATTGAAATGCGCTTTATGGCAAATGTTACTGATGTTGTTATTGAAAATAATGTTTGTAAAGGTGTTATGGTTGGCGAAGAATTTATCGAAGGCGATAATGTGTTTTTAGCTGTTGGTAGAGAAGGATCTAAATGGTTAGAATCCGCTTTTGAAAAACATCATATAAAAATGACAAATAACCAAGTCGATATTGGTGTAAGAGTTGAAACAAACGATATTGTTATGGAAGAAATAAATGATGCTTTATATGAAGGAAAATTTATTTTTAATACTTCTGTTGGTACTCAAGTAAGAACATTTTGTTCTAATCCTTCTGGACAAGTTGTTGTTGAAAATGAAGCTGGTACTATTTTAGCTAATGGACATGCTTATAAAGATTCACGTTTAGGTAGTAAGAATACCAATTTTGCTTTGCTAGTTTCACATAAATTTGATGAACCATTTGATAGACCAAATGATTATGCACATGCTGTTAGTCGTCTTGCAAATCAATTAAGTTGTGGTAGCGTTATTGTTCAAAAATATGGTGATGTTTTATTAGGAAGAAGAACTACAGAAAAAAGAATTCAAGATGGATTTGTTAAACCTACATTAAAAGAAGCTGTTCCAGGTGATTTGGGATTATGTTTACCATATAATACAATGAAATCAATTATTGAAATGATAGAAGCTTTAGATTTTGTTACTCCAGGTATTGCTAATGAGCATACTTTACTTTATGGTGTAGAAGCTAAATTTTATTCTTCTAGACCAGTAGTCGATAAAAATTTACAAATTAAAGGTGTAAAGAATTTATATGTTGGTGGAGATGGCGCTGGAATTACTAGAGGTTTAGCACAAGCTGGGGCTAGTGGTGTATATGTTGCTAGAATTATAACTAATAAATAGGAGGATAAAATATGCCAATTGTTGTTTGTGAAGGAAGTCAATGGGGAGATGAAGGAAAAGGGAAAGTTACAGATTATTTAGCACAAAATGCAGATGTAGTTGTTCGTTTTCAAGGTGGTAATAATGCAGGACATACTATTATTTTTAATGGTAATAAATATGCATTAAGATTGATTCCATCAGGTATTTTTTCTAAAAATACTAAAAACGTATTAGCAAATGGTATGGTTATTAATCCTAAAGCATTTTTTGAAGAATTAAAAATGATTGAGGATGCTGGATTTAAAGATTATCAATTATATATTTCAAATAGAGCACATGTTATTATGCCATATCATATTGATTTAGATGGTGCATTTGAAGAATTTTTAAGTGATGAAAAAATTGGTACAACTAAAAAAGGTATTGGACCATGTTATACAGATAAAGCAAGTAGAATCGGTATTAGAATTGGAGATTTACTTGATCCAGAACAATTAAGAAAAAGACTCGCTACTACTTTAGTTTATAAAAACATGGAATTAAAAATGTTTAATAAACCTACTTATGATTTTGATAAATTATATAATGAATGTTTAGAATGGGGTAAAAAATTAAAACCATTTGTTTGTGATACATCTATTTTATTAAATGAAGAAATAAAAAATAATTCTAAGATTTTATTTGAAGGCGCTCAAGGCGCAATGTTGTGTTTAGATCATGGTACATACCCATATGTAACATCATCTTCACCTACTGCTTCTTCAATTCCTTTAAATTGTGGAATTCCTCCTTATGAAGTTAAAACAGTTTTAGGTATTGCTAAAGCTTATACAACTAGAGTGGGAGAAGGTCCATTCCCTACAGAATTAGTAAATGAATTAGGCTCAAAAATTCGTGAAAAAGGTCATGAATATGGAACCGTTACAAAACGCCCAAGAAGAATAGGATATTTTGATGCTGTTGCTTTAAATCATGCAATTAGAATTTCTGGTATTAAATATTTATCTATTATGTTATTTGATGTTTTATCTAATATTGATGATTTAAAAATATGTTATGCATATGAGCTTGATGGAAAAATGATTAATTATATCCCTTCTACATTAGATGAATATCAAAAATGTAAACCTTTATATTTAAATATGAAAAGTTGGAATGAAGATATTTCCAATGTTAAAAGTTATGAAGAATTACCAGAAAATGCTAAAGCATATTTAAAAAAGATTGAAGAATTAACTAATACAAAGGTTGCAATGTTCTCTGTTGGACCAGATCGTACTCAAACTGTAGTTTTAAAAGATTTATTTGGTGAATAGAATGATAGAAAGATATTCAAGCAAAGAAATGAGAGATTTATTCTCTGATCAACATAAATTTGAAACTTTCTTAAAAGTAGAATTATCTTGCTCAAAATCATTTTATGAGCATGGTGTTATTCCTTATGATGATTATGAAAAACTAATTAATAATGCTTCTTTTTCTTTAACTAGAATTAAAGAATTAGAACAAATTACTCATCATGATGTGATTGCTTTTACTAGAGCTGTTAGTGAATCGTTAACAGATGAAAAAAGATGGGTCCATTATTTATTAACTTCAACAGATGTTGTCGATACAAGTAATGGTGTTATTTATAAAGAAGCTAATGCATATATTAAAACAAGAATAGAAGAAATGTTGTTGACATTAAAAAATAAAGCATTAGAATATGAAAACACTCCTTGTATAGGGAGAACTCATGGTATACATGCTGATATAACTTCTTTTGGCTTAAAATTTGCTTTATATTATGATGAACTATTGAGAAATTATAATCGCTTTAAATTGGCTTGTAAAGAAATTGAGGTTGGTAAAATATCAGGTGCAGTTGGTAACTTTGCTAATGTTCCTTCTTATGTTCAAGATGATGTATGTAAAGATTTAGGCTTAACATCAGTTAATATATCTACTCAAGTCTTACAAAGAGATAGACATGCTTTTTATGTTTCATGTTTAACATTATTAACTTCTACATTAGAAAAAATTGCAACAGAGATTAGACTTCTTCAACAAACTGAAATAAGAGAAGCTGAAGAATATTTTTCTCCAGGTCAAAAAGGAAGTTCAGCAATGCCACATAAAAGAAATCCTATTGGTTCTGAAAATATTGTTGGTTGTAGTAGGATGATGCGTGGATATTTGATTTCTATTTTTGAAGATATACCACTTTGGCATGAAAGAGATATTTCTCATTCATCAGTAGAACGAGTAAGTTTGCCTGACGCTATAATGTTAACTGAATATATGTTTAAAAGAATGAATAATATTGTTTCTAAATTAATTGTGTATCCAGAAAGAATGCTAAAAAATATTTATTTAACTCATGGTGTTATTTTTTCTCAAAGAGTGATGTCTATATTAATAAAAAAAGATTTATCTAGAGAAGAAGCTTATGATTTAATACAAGTATTAGCTCAAAAATCTTATAATGAAGATATATCTTTTATTGATTTAGTAAGAAATCAACCAATAATAAAACAACTTCTTACAGAAGAAGAAGTTGAATCATGTTTTACTCTTGATTATTATATGAAATCAGTTGATGAAATTTATCATCGTGTTGGTATAAAATAATAAAAATTTATGATAAAAAAATAACGAGGTAATTGAAAAAATTGCCTCGTTTATTTTCTATTATAACACATAAAAAATAAAATACTAGACTTATTATTTTTGAAGTTTTTGAGTATAATAAAAGTAGGTTAGAAAACCAATAAAAATAATAAGGAGGACAAGATATGAAATGTCAAATTACTGGTAAAAACATCGTTGTTACAGATGCTATTCGTAATGCAATCGAAACTAAGCTTCGTAGAATGGATAAGTATTTTGTAATTAATGAAGATGTCGAAGCAAAAGTTCTTATTAGAACATATAAGAACGCTCAAAAAATTGAAATTACAATTTTTACAAAAATGATGGACTTTAGAGTCGAAGTCAAAGATGATGATTTATATGCAGCAGTTGATTTAGCTATTGATAAACTTGAAGGTCAAATGCGTAAATTAAAAACTAAATTAGATAGACGTCATCGTGAAAGTTTAGGTAGAGCAATTGCTTTTGAAAACTTTATTTCAGAACAAGATGATTCTAATGATGAAGTTGTAAGAGTAAAAGAATTAGATTTGTCTCCAATGGATATGGAAGAAGCGATTACTAAAATGGAAGCTCTTGATCATTCA
>CAJKZK010000037.1 GCA_905204225.1 uncultured Bacillota bacterium | reverse complement strand
GATCATTACAAATGGCGTGCTATGAGATTAAATGGCATCGACGAAAAATATATTACTGGAGATGCTACATATAAAGAAAAATTCTTAAAATATGGTTCCATTATGCCATCTTTAGCAGGAAACCCATTATATTATTGGTCACATTTAGAATTAAAAAATATTTTTGATATTAATATGCCTCTTAATAAAGATACAGCAGAATTAATATATGAAAAAGCTAATAAAAAAGCAAAAGAATTAAGAATTAGAGATTTATTTAAATTATTTAAAGTTGAATATGTTACTACTACAGATGATCCAATAAGTGAATTAATTTATCATGGTAAATATGAAAATACTTATGTAATTCCAACTTTTAGAGCAGATCCTATTCTTAATATCAATGATGAATATATTGCTAAATTAAGTAAAGTAAGTAATGTAGAAATTAATTCTTTAGATGATTTATTAATTGCTATTAACAATAGATTAGATTTCTTTGTAAATAAAGGATGTGTCATTGCCGATCAAAGCTTTGAATTTTTCCCTAGTATATATCCTTCTATTGAAGAAGCTAGAAATATCTTTAATAGAAGAAACAATTGGAATGATTTAGATAAAGAATCATTCTTAGGATTTATTTTAGTTTACTTAGCCAAAGAATATAAAAAAAGAAACATGACAATGCAACTTCATTTCGCAGTTACAAGAAACGTTAATAAGTTAGCATTCCAAAAATGTGGTGTTGATTCTGGTTTTGACATTACCAGTACTCAAGCAAACATTAAAAATATTATCATGTTCTTGAATCAATTCTTAGAAGGTGAACAACCTGATACTATTTTATATTCTTTAAACGATAGTAATTTAACTGAGATTGCCTGCTTAACCGGTGCCTTTAAAAATCTCCGCATCGGTGCAGCATGGTGGTTCAACGATACAGTTTTAGGTATCAAAAGAAATTTACAAACAATTGCTGAATATTCTTCTCTTGGAAACAATTTAGGTATGCTTACTGATAGTAGATCTTTTGCAAGTTACGTAAGATTTGATTTATTTAGAAGAATTTTAGCATCTTATATCGGAGAATTAGTAGAAAATGGCGAATACGATATTTCAGCAGCTTTAACGCTTGCTCAAAATATTAGTTATGGTAACGCTAAAAAAATGATTTCAAAGGAGAAATAAAAAATGAAAGATTTTAAAATTATTCCTGTTGTTGTTGTTAATGATGAATTAGACACAAGAACTAAACTCAATGGACTTCGTGAAGGTGGAATTATGGTAGCAGAAATCACCTTTAGAACTGCATATGCAGAAAAAGGTATTCGTTTAGCATTAGAAGAATATAAAGATATGTGCATAGGAGCAGGTACAGTTATCAATAAATATCAAGCATTAAAAGCTATCAATATGGGTGTTGAATTTATTGTATCCCCTGGTTTTTCTAAAGAAATAGCTGAGTTATGCGCTAAAAATAATGTTAAATATTTCCCAGGTTGCGTTACTCCAACAGAAATTATGGAAGCTATTGAATGTGGTATAGAAGTTGTTAAATTCTTCCCTGCTAATATTTATGGAGGCTTAAAAGCTATTGATGCTTTATCTAAACCTTTCCCTAACATCAAATTCTTACCTACCGGTGGAGTTAATTATGATAATATTGATGAATTCTTATCTCACCCTAATATTTACGCAGTAGGTGGAAGTTTCATGATGAAAGGTGACATTGCTGAAAATTGTAAAAAACTCAGCAAATGGTTATAAAAAGGAGAAATATATGAAAATTGTTACTTTAGGAGAAATAATGCTCCGTTTATCAACTTATGATAACGCTAGATTTAGACAAGTAGATGAATTTGCAGTTTGTTATGGTGGAGGGGAAGCTAATGTTGCAGTCTCTTTAGCTAATTATGGTCATGATGCTTATTTTATGAGTAAAGTCCCTAGTCATGAAATAGGTCAATGTGCAATAGATGCATTAAATAAATATGGTGTTCATACTGATTATGTTGTAAGAGGTGGAGATCGTTTAGGTATTTATTTTTTAGAAACAGGTGTAGATTTTAGACCAAGTAAAGTAATTTATGATAGAAAAAATAGTGCAATTGCTGAAGCTGAAATTACTGATTTTGATTATGATAAAATCTTTGAAGGTGCTACATGGTTCCATTGGTCAGGTATTACTCCTGCTATAAGTGACAAAGCCGCTAAAATACTAGAACAAGCTTGTATTGCAGCTAAAAAACATGGTGTAACAATTTCTTGTGACTTAAATTTTAGAAAAAAATTATGGACAAGTGAAAAAGCAATAAGTGTTATGCGTCCTCTTATGAAATATGTTGATGTATGCATTGGTAATGAAGAAGATGCAGAATTATGTTTAGGATTCAAACCATCAAGTAATGTTCAAAAAGGTGAAACAGATGCTGGAAATTATTATCAAATCTTCCAAGAAATGCTTGAACAATTTAATTTTAAATACGTTGTCTCAACTTTAAGAGAATCATATTCTGCTACAAGAAATGGTTGGAAAGCATTAATGTATAATGGTAAAAGTTTTTATGAATCAAAACATTATGACATCAACCCTATCATTGACCGTGTAGGTGGTGGTGATTCATTTGCAGGTGGATTAATTCATGGCTTATTAAAATGGCCTAACGATCCTCAAAAAGCATTAGAATTTGCAATAGCAGCAAGTGCATTAAAACATACTATTCCTGGTGACTTCAACTGTGTAAGTGAAGATGAAGCAATCTATTTGATGGAAGGTCATACTTCAGGAAGAGTACAAAGATAATTTTATTTTGAGTCGAACTTTAAAAGTAGGGCTAAAAATAAAAAACAACTGAATAATTTAGTTTTATAAGGATTATTGTTTATAATTAATAAGCAATAGTCCTTTTAATTTATTTATTTTATAAAATTAATAATTAAACAAAATGATTTTAATAAATCTCTTGATTATATTTTATTTGATTCTTTTAAATTTTATTCTTTATTTGATGTTAATAATAGATATATTGGTAAAGAAATATATAATAACACTAATTTAATCTTAAAAGAATTTATTACTTATTATAAAGTTGGTGACCATTCTACTTCTTTACCTCAATGTATATCTTTTAATAATAAAGATAATTTCCAATATAAATATAATTCTAATGGTTTTATTACTGAAATAAATCATAATGGTCATTTATATTCTAAATATTCTTATGATGGTAAAAAGTTTTATCAAAATTAATATCAATAAAATCTTTGATATAAGTGTTATTTTCTTATGGTTTTAACAAATAATTTTATATACAAATTTTTATCTATTTGTTAGAATATTACTCATGAGAGGTATAAAAATGGATAAAAGGAGTACGAAGACTAAGCATATTATAGTCATTAATTTTTTGAAAATGCTAGAATGTGAAAATATAGATTCAATTTCTATTACAAAGTTATGTCAAAGATGTGAAATACATAGAAAAACATTTTATTCTCATTTTAAAAAATTAGATGATATTATTAATGAAATATTTTCTCAATTAATAGATGAATTAATGAATATGTATCAAGAAGTATTATCTGGTAATATAGATGGATTTCATGAATTGTTTATAAAAATTAATGATTATATTTTATCTAATTTGGAAATATATAGTTTGCTTGTTAAAAGCACATTTCAAACAAATTTTATTTCAATGCTCAATGATTTTTTCTCTAACAAAATATTAAAAAACACTAACGCATTTAAACAATGTTCTATGAATAAATATTCTTTATATTTTATTCTTACAGGTGTTACTGAATTATATGTTTATTGGTTAAAAAATTATGATTTAATTGATATAGAAACCATTTCTAATGTATGTGAGCAAATATGTAATAGATCTTTAATTATCACAAAAAAGGAGTAATTTATGGAAAGAATTGAAAACAAATTTATAAGATATGCAAAAATTGATACTGAATCAAGTGAAACATCTACAACTTACCCTTCTACTAGTAAACAATTAAATTTAGCTAAATTATTAAAAGAAGAATTAACTTCATTAGGTGTAGAAGCTTATATAGATGAATTTGGTTTAGTTTACGCTCATATTGATGGAGATAATACTAAACCTAAAATTGGTTTAATCGCACATATGGATACTGCACCTACAATTCAAGGTGGTAATTTTGAACCAAGAATTATTAGAAATTATGATGGCAAAGATATTATTTTAAATGAAAAATATACTTTATCAAATAAACAATTTCCACATTTAAAATCATTAATAAATAAAGATTTAATTGTTACTGATGGAGAACATTTATTAGGTGGAGATGATAAAGCTGGTATTGCTATTATTATGTCAATAGTAGAATATTATCAAACTCATAAAGATATTAATCATGCTCCTATAAGAATTTGTTTTACCCCAGATGAAGAAATTGGAGCAGGTGCTGATCATTTTTCTATAACAAAAATGGATGCTGATGTAGCTTATACTGTTGATGGTGGAAATTATAACGAAATTAATATTGAAAACTTTAATGCTTCTAGTGCTGAAGTAATTATTAAAGGTGTTGGTATTCACCCAGGTGAAGCTAAAGATATTATGGTTAATGCTATTTTATTAGCTATGGAATTTAATTCTTTATTAAACCCAAATGCTATACCTAGTAAAACCAGTGGTAAAGAAGGATTTAATCATTTAGAAAATATTGTTGGAGATGTAGAAGAATGTAAAATGTCATATATTATAAGAAACCATGATGATATTTTATTAAAAGAACAAGAACATAGTTTTTTCACTGCTAAAGAAATTATTGAAAAAAAATATCCTACATGTAAAATTCATGTTCATATTAAAGAACAATATAAAAACATGTTTTATTATTTTGAAAAAGATGATAAAGCAGTTAAATTAATCCAAAAAGCATTTAATAAATGTAAAAAAGAATATGAATTCGTTGCTGTTAGAGGTGGCACCGATGGCGCTAGAATTACTTATATGGGTTTACCATGTCCAAATATTGGAACAGGTGATAGATGTTGCCATGGTAGATATGAACATGTCGTAATCAATGAATTATATGAAATGTTTGAAATTATTTCTACTTTATTAGAGCTTTAAACAATAGAAAATATACCTTCATTATTTAAATTAACAAAATATATTTCGTCTTCCATTTTAGCTTCTAAATAAATATTTAAATTATATTTTGTATAATATTCACAATAATTAAACAAATATTCTTTAGTATGTTTCTTTTTAAATTCAACAATCATAAATAAATCGTTATTTAAAATATAGCCATGAAAAGAAGAAATATCTTCTAATAAATATATTTCAATATCATCATATTTAATATCTTTATTTTTATGATTAAAAAATTTAAATGATACTAAAATAAAACTCATTAAAAAAATAACAAAATAAATAAAAATAATATAAATAAAGTTTTTAAAAAAAGATGTAAGCTTCATACATCTTATTTTTATCTTATTTTAATTATTTATTCATAAATCTCCTTAATAAAATTATTTTCTTAAAGATTTAAAATAATCTTTTAAAATAGATTTACATTCTTCTTCTAAAACTGAAGAAGTAATAAAAGGATAATGATTTAATTTAGGGATTAATAAAAAGTCATATAATCCACCTAAAGCACCATTTTTATTATCTCTAGCACCATAAACAATTCTTTGTATTTTTGCTTGTTGTATCGCTCCTATGCACATTTGACAAGGTTCTAAAGTAACATACAATACACTATTTTCTAAATGATATGTATTTAATAATTTACAAGCCTTATTAATAACATTTATTTCAGCATGACTAGTAATTAATTTATCTTTTTCTTTTGTATTATGTCCTTTAGCAATTATTTTATTATCCATAACTAAAATAGCTCCTACAGGAACTTCATTTTCTTCTAAAGCTATTTTGGCTTCTTCTAAAGCTAAAGACATATAATATTCATCATTCATAAAAAATAAAACCACCGCACAAGTAGTAAGGTACTTAAGGCTGCTACCTTCCGGTCCTGACCTGATTCATATTACTAAATCGCGATGGCATTAATATTATACTAAATTATTAAAATAAATAAACCTAATTTACAATTTTAATTAAAAATTATCAACATCTGCTAATTCAAAATAAGCTTGTGGATGTAAACAAACTGGACAAATTTTAGGAGCTTCTTCAGAAATAACAATACAACCACAATTTCTACATTTCCAAGTATGAATACCTGTTTTCTTTTTAAATACTTCTAAATTTTCAACATTCTTTAATAATTTTAAATATCTTTCTTCATGATGTTTTTCAATAGCAGCAACACCTCTAAATTGTTTTGCTAATAATGGGAAACCTTCTTCTTCAGCAGTTTTAGCAAATTCTTCATACATTTCTGTCCATTCATAGTTTTCACCAGCTGCTGCAGCTTTTAAATTTTCTTCTGTATTGCCAATTCCGCCTAAAGCTTTGAACCACATCTTTGCATGTTCTTTTTCATTATCAGCTGTTTCTAAAAATAAACTTGCAATTTGTTCATAACCTTCTTTTTTAGCTTGTGAAGCAAAATAAGTATATTTATTTCTTGCTTGTGATTCTCCAGCAAAAGCAGCCATTAAATTTTTTTCTGTTTGTGTACCTTTTAATGATTTTTCCATGATTTCTTCCTCCTATCAATAGTAAATATCATAAATAATTTTTAGAATTATTCTAATTTTTAGTTTATACTTTATTTTTATATTTGTCAATATTTTCTTATTTAATACATAAATATTTTTTAACACTTTATAGCTTAAAACTCGCTTGATTTTTAGTGCGAGAGATATCAAAACTCGCTTTAAATTTAGTGCATAATATAATTAAAAGAACTAATTTAAATGTATTAAAGAAGAAAAAATGATATAGAATTAGAAAATTGGTTGCAAAAAGAAAATCATTCACCAGCTTTAGTAATTGGTATAAAACAATGTGGAAAACAAAAAATATCAAAGAATTTGCAAAGAAGCATTTTAAATACGTAAATTATATTAATTTTTGGGAAAATAGTTCATATAAAGATGCTTTTTCAACATTAAATATTAATTTTTCTTTAAATTCAAATGATCCAAAACAAAATAGAGCTGAAAATATTATAGAAATGAAAACCATGGATTTTGAAGAATTTTTATGGACAAATAATTATAATAATGAACAAATAAATACTCTTTTAACATATTTTACTAACAAAGAAAAAATACTTAATTTAATTCATGAAAAAATGAAAAATTTATTTAAATAATATATTTGTATTGGTGGATATCCAGAAGTAGTTTTAAATTTTATTATAAATTTATCGTCTTCTCAAAAATCTATTAAAACTAATACATTACTCAAATAATTACATTAATTTAGTTAATATTTCATTAATTGTATTAAGTATTGTGCTATTTGTATCAATTTCTATATCAGAGCATTGTTTATAAGTAGATATTCTTTCTTGATATAATTTATTAATTGAATTTTCATCAACTAATAAAGGTCTATCTATATATGCCCTTTTATTCTCTTTTATAAAAGATAAATCTCTATTTAAAAATATAATTATTGAATTACGCATAATTATATTTCTATTTTTTTCTAATATTAAAGATCCTCCACCTAAAGAAATTACTTTTCCTTTATTTTTAAACACTTCATTAATAACATCATGTTCTATTTCTCTAAATTTATCTTCTCCATATAAATTAAAAAATTCTTTAATAGACATATGTATATTTTTTTCAATTTCTGCATCAGTATCAATGTGTTCCAGATTAAGACAACTTGCTAATTTGCTTGAAATTGTTGTTTTACCAGTAGCAGGTAACCCAATTAAAACTAAATTTAAATTTTCTAGCATTATTTGTCTATAAACACTTCTTGAATTAACTGATTTTCTTTTTGGATAAAACAATTTATGTGAATAATAAGCTTGTTCTACTAGCATTTCTAAACCAGATAAAATCTTAATTCCTCTTTTTTTTGCTTCTAATAAAAAATTAGTTCTAAATGGATTATATATCACATCAATACAATATTTTAAAGAAGTAAATTTATCTAAATTAATTAATAATTTATCATCAATATGAGGATACATTCCACATGGAGTAGTGTTAATAATGTAATCTACATCAAATTTATTTTCTGCTTCTAAATAAGTTATTTTATCTTTTCCTTTAGTTCTTGAAACTATATATACTTCTTTTATACCTTCATCAATTAAACATGTTTTAATTGTTTTACTAGTGCCACCACTACCTAAGATTAATGCTTTTTTATTTTTAAATGAGATATTATTATTTTTACACATATTTAAAAAGCCATAATAATCTGTATTATAACCTTTTAAAACACCATTATTATTTATAATTGTGTTAACCACTTTTGTTTTATTAGATATTTCATCAAATTCATCAATATATTTTAAGACTTTTTCTTTATATGGAATGGTTACATTTAATCCTAAGAAATTTTTATTTTTCATGAATTCATCAAATTCATGTTCATTTAATGGCATTAAAAAATAATCTTTATCATTAAATAAATTATGTATTTTTTTAGAATATGAATGAATTAACTTTTCACCAATCAAATAATTATTCATGTTCATTTCCCATTAAATCATATATAGCATAATAAGTTAATGCATCAATAACTGGTCTTATTCTATGTACTATACATGGATCGAATCTTCCATTTAACTTTAAATCAATATTTTCTTTATCAATAATATTAATAGAATTTTGTTTAGCTAAAATAGAAGGAGTAGGTTTTATAAATGTTTTAAAATAGATAATATCTCCATTACTTATTCCTCCATTTATTCCCCCATTGTTATTTGATAAAAATTTAATTCCATTATCATATCTTATTTGATCATTATATTCTAATGCACTCATAGTAGAAACATTTTCATTACCAAAAATAATTCCTTTTATACCTCCAATAGAAAAAATTAAATGTGAAATATAAGATTCTACACTATCAAAAAATGGTTCACCTAACCCTATTTTTATTCCAGTAATAAATGTTTCAATCGTACCACCAATTGAATTATTATTTTGTTTATATCTTCTTATTTCTTCTTTCATTAATTCACCTTTTTCTTCATTAAAAGTAGAAAAAGAAGATTTATTTAATTGTTTAATTTGTCCATTTAAATTATTTAAATCTAATTTATCATCATTTATTTTACCAATAGAAGAAATATGGCTATATACATATATATTTTGTTTATTTAATATTTGTTTTATTAAAGCACCTAAAACAATAATAGGAGAGGTCATTCTACCTGAAAACATGCCTCCACCACGATAATCATTAAATCCATTATATTTTATAAAGCTAGTCAAATCACTATGTGAAGGTCTAATAATTCCTTTTTGATAAGAAGAAGAATTTTGATTATTATTTTCTAAGATAAAAGTAAGAGGTCCACCAGTAGTATAATTATTAAATATTCCACTTAAAAAAATAATTTTATCTTCTTCATTTCTACTAGTAGATAAATCATCATGGGTTTTTCTTTTTTTTAATTCATTTTCTAAATATATTTGATCAATATATATACCCGCTTTTAACCCATCAATAGTTAAACCAACACAATAAGAATGTGATTCACCAAAAATAGATATTTTTATATTTTTTCCAAAACTCGAACCCATTATTCTGCTCCTAAATATTTATATAAATCATTTACTAAAGTTGGTTCAATTCTTACTTTATTAAAATCATCAACTATAATTAAATCAACCATATTGTTATCACATTTTTTATCATTTTCTATCAATTTTAAAATTTTGTTTTCATCACCAATATTAATATTAGTATTAACTTTCCATTTATTTAAAATATCTTTTAAATCTTGATAATATGGTTTATCTTTACTTACAAGTAACATACCAATTCCTATTGCTTCACCATGTAAAAATCCATTCATTTGATAATAAGCTTCTATTGCATGACCAAAAGTATGGCCAAAATTTAATATTTTTCTTATTCCATTTTCTTTTTCATCTTCTTCAACTATTTTCTTTTTAAACATTAAAGAACGATATATTATTTCTTCATAATTATCTTTAAAGTCACTATTTTTTAAAATATCAAATAATTCTTTATCCCCTAATAAGCCAGTTTTCAAAGCTTCTATTGTACCATTAATAAAATGTCTTTTAGGTAAAGTAAATAATGTATTAACATCTATTAAAACAATATCAGGTTGATAAAAACCTCCAATTACATTTTTAGTAGAATTATAATTTATTGCCGTTTTTCCTCCAATAGAAGAATCAACCATACTTAATGTAGTAGTAGGAATATTAACAAAATGTAATCCTCTTTTATAAGTCATGCTAGCAAAACCTACCACATCACCTACAACTCCTCCACCTAAAGCAATAACATAATCATGACGAGAAAAATTATTTTTCATTAACATATTTATAATATTTAAATATGTATCAAAATTTTTACTTTTTTCTCCATGTTGAAAAATATATGTATAAGCATTATTAAATTGATTTTGTACACATTGTATATAATTAAAAGGTACTAAATCATCAGAAACAATTAATATTTTTTTATCTTTATTAATAAAATTATTTACCTTGGATAGAATACCTTTTTCAATAATAACTTTATAAGATTTACTTTTTAAATTAACATTTATTTCCATATAATCTTCCCTTTAAAAAACTAATATCATTATATATTAGTTATATAAAGATTTACAAGTAAACAAAATTTAAAGAAAGTATTTATTATTCAATATAAAAAATTATTTATGACTTATTTTAAATGCTTATTAAGATCATTAAAATCTATTTCGTTTGCTTCATTCATTTCATCAAAAGCATAATCTAATTCATTTAATAAATCTCTATTTTCTTGTGTATCATTATTGTTATCTTCTATATCTATAACTAATCCACTAATCATTGATGATAAAATTTCTAACATTTCATCAAAATTATTTAATGATATTTCATTATTTTCTAATTTTAATAATAAATATTTCTTTATAACATTAATTGTTCTATTTGATAACTTTTTCATATTTTTTTCCTTTATATTTTAATTATAACTAATTTAACCTAAATTAATATAATTAACTACTTTATTATTTAAATATTAAATTAGGATATTTCTTTTTCATATAATCATTATTAAATAAATAATCTATCCATTTATAAAAATCATTATCTAGATTATCTCCATGCATTCTTTGAGAATATCTTAATAAACTAATAAAAGATAAAATCCAATCTAAACAAATATAACTTAATAATATTATTGCAATTATTAAATAAATTTTATAAGGTAATTTATGAATCAATTTAAGAAAAAATGGTAATAATATTACACATATTGTTCCCATTAACCCCCATAATAAACTAATAGGAATTGTAGTTCTACCATTGATATTCATAAATAAATGACTATAATCCCAACTAGATATTCTAAAAATATATTCTTCTATAATAGAAGCAAAATATTCAAAAAAGCCACCTAAAAATGCCGCTAATAAAAACATAATAAATATATTATTAATTTTATATAAACAAAAACTAAATAATGTAAGTCCAAAAGCATATACAACATTAAAAGGACTTATTACTGAAGCAGATGAATCAACATATTCTCCTTTAATAATAAAAAATAATGTTGTTTCATATATATTACCTATTAATCCACCTAAAGCATAAATAAATATTAAATCTAATTTATTTAAATTAATTTGTTTTCTTTGCAATCTTAAATAACTAAAAATCTTCATATTTTTAGTATTTATAAATATGTATATTTTTATTATAAAATAATCATCAATGTAAGCTAGTTATCTCTTTTTAATTTAATTAACTTTTTCTGCAATAAATCTTTCAATAGATTCAAAAGGCATATTTAAAGCAATTGAAAATTCTTGACAAATACCTTCTTTTAATTTATCAAGGAATTCTTTATCTAACATAGATAATGTATGTTTAGTTAGTTTCAATTCTTCATTATGTTTTATTAACGATTTAATTAATTGACATATTTTATTAGCGTCACCAGTTTTGTACATTTCTTCAAATTTCATTTTTCTTTCTTTTTGATCAGAATACCAAACATTTTCTAATTGAGGAATATTATTTATAACTTTCAATGCTTCTTCTCTTTCCATTATTGGTCTAATTAAATTTTTATTATTTTCTGGGATAAATATTTTATCTTGTGTTGTTTGTTTAGCAAAATATGGCTCTAAAATTAAATACGTTTTTGGTCCAATTCCAAAGTCTTTTATCACTTTATCAATAATCTTACATACTTCAAAATTTTTTGTTACAACAATATCTCCGATGTTCATTTTTCACCATTGCATGACAAAAATATAATTTATACCTAATTAATTTTTTCTATGCCAAAACCTTTCTTATAGCCTAATTATAGCACTTTTTTTAATAAATTTCTAATCAAAAAAAATTTTAATCTAAACATGTTAATCTAAATTGAAAAAGCAACAGACAAAAGAAATAAATATTGCAAATTGAATCGTAAACACAAAATGATAATATAAAAATGAGCCAAGGATACAAGAGAATAAAGAAATATATTATGGTTCACTTAACAGAATCACAAAAAGGTCAATCTATATCTATTATTTATCAAAATCATAAAGGTGAAATTATGATTTCAGAAAATACTGTTAGAAACTATTTAAAAAGAAGCTTATTAAAGTATAATCAACTTGATATGATTCGCAAATAAATCTATTAAAAGAAGAGTTATCAAGAATACCTATTTGGAATTGAAAAATAAATTAGGGTTAGTAACATATAAAATTTTGTTCCAAGTGATACTTACTGATAATGGAATTGAATTTTCATTATTAGATGAAATTGAAAAAGATGAAAATGGAGAATTAATTACTAAAGTGTTTTTCTGTGATCCTTATAAATCTTCTCAAAAAGGATCTTGTGAAAGAAATCATGAATTTATTAGATATGTTTTACCTAAAGGTGTTAGTTTTGATAATTTAAATCAAAAAGATGTAGATTTAATATTCTCACATATTAATTCTACACCTCGAAATTCATTAGGTTTTAAAACACCTTTTGAATTGTTTAAAACTGCTTTTGGTATTGAGGTACTTAGAATTCTCAATATCAATGAAATTAACAAAGATGATGTACATCTAAAACCAGAATTAATTAAATAATTTAAACCCTTCCTTGGCTCATTAATTCAGAATATTAATTACTTTTTTAAAGTGTTGCTTTTTCAAATGAATCAAAATTAACACTTTGTTTTTGGTATACTCTTTTTTTGCTTTATTAATTCCATTTTTATATTATCAATGTTTTTTTATCATTTCAATAGATTAAATTTAATTAATTTTCTTATTTCAAAACGCAACAGTAAAATTTTTTACACTTTCTGTTGCTTTTTCAATTTAGATTAACATAATGATTATCTTTTAGTTAAATTATTCAAAATATTTTTTTCACTTCTTGAAATTCTTTAACAAATGAATCATTAACATATTTACCTACTTCTAAAAAATCAACATATCTTTTAAATACTTTCAAATAATGATTTTCTAAATCACTTTTAATATTTAGTTTTTCATCATCTTTTATAGATTCATTAAATTTTATTAAAAAATCAATATCAGAATCTATTCTATTTAAGCCTTTTGCAAAAGATCCAACAATGCTTATTTTTTCTATTTTATAATATTTTTTTAAAATTTCTTTATCTTCTATCATTCTTGATTGTATTTGTTGCAAATTAAGTTCTGTTAAGTTTTTATAATAATTCTTATTTTGAAATTTAGCTTTTTTTAAAATAGAATCTATATATGAGTACATTTTCGTTTTATTACCTAAAAAATACAATTCTTTGTTTTTTTCATACATAATATAATCTCTTTTTTTTAATTTAATAATCGGAATATTATTTTTAAGTAACATAAAATTAAAAATCATTAAAGAAATAATTGCTCTTTCTTCTTCATCAAGAAAAATAAATTCATTATATATTTTTAAATGAAAATCTATACAATTATTAATAGATAATTCACTTATTAAATTAAAATAATTATTTATTGTTCTAATAATTATTGCTTGATCAAATAATTTTCCTTTTATAAT
Organism: uncultured Bacillota bacterium; assembly: GCA_905204225.1. GTDB lineage: Bacteria > Bacillota_I > Bacilli_A > RFN20 > CAG-449 > CAG-449. The sequence continues at coordinate 797 of CAJKZK010000037.1, read as the reverse complement.
AAAAAGAAATTTATTTAATATTTCTTTTGTTAAAGGATTCATATAATTGTTAAGCAAATATAAATATCCATCATAATAATTTTTAATTTTTTCTTCTAATGGAGTTTTAATTTGTTTTTCAAAATAAATTATTTTTTTAAAATTATCATGATCAAAGTCATAATTTTTATATCTTAAAAATTTTTCTATAAATGATGATATTTTCTTTCTTACAATTAATTCTTTTCCTGAACATATATTTGTATATTCATTCATAAAATTCACCTTCTAAAAATTACTATTTTTGATTTTTTCATATTTTTAGTTAATGTAGTATCTATAGTTTCTAAAGTAACTAATTTTAAATCAATTTTTATATTAAATTTATCATTCCAAAATTTTAATATTTGTGTTTTAATTTTCTTTTTATCATCAATATTTTTCATTAAAACATACATATCCAAATCGCTATATTCATTAAATGTTTTTGTTGAAAAAGAACCATATATTCCAAATTCTGTTATATCAAAAATATCTACAAATTCTTTTTTATATTTATCTAACATTAATAAAGCTTTTTCGTTTTCTTTCTTATCATGAGCAATTAGATATTCTTTTGTTCTATTTATTAATCTATTATAACTATTTTTTAATATTTCATCTTGATGATATAAAACCGCTAGATATAATTGTTTAATGTGATTTCTATAAGGAATAATAACCATATTATTTAATGAATAAAAGACAATTAATATTCTAAGTAATAAATATTTATCCACATCTACCATATTTTTTATGTTATTTACTAACCATTTTAA
>CAJKZK010000036.1 GCA_905204225.1 uncultured Bacillota bacterium | reverse complement strand
ACGCTCTTCCGATCTTACCTGGTACTAATGGTGCTAATGCAATAGGTAAATTATTAACTGGTGAATATAATCCATCTGGAAGAACTACTGATACATTCTTTGAAGAAAGTAAATATAATCCTGTTTATTTTAATTTTGGCAGTATTAAATATGGTGATGCTGATTCTCAATTAGTAAATGGATATTTTTCAACAATGGAATATCAAAATCATAAATATTATGTTGCTTATCAAGAAGGTATTTATAATGGATATAAATATACAGAAACTAGATATGAAGATGTTGTTACAAAACGTAGTAATGTTGGTGACTTTGTTTATAGTGATGTAGTGACTTACCCATTTGGATATGGTTTATCATATTCTACATTTGAATATAGTAATATGGTTGTTACAAGAAATGAAGAAAAGAAAAATTATACTGTCTCTGTTGATGTTAAAAATACATCTAATGTTGATGGTAAAGAAGTTGTTCAATTCTATGTTCAAAAACCATATACAGATTTAGATATTACTAATGGAGTAGAAAAGCCAAGTGTGGAATTAGTTGGATTTACAAAAGTAGATGTTAAAGCTAATGAAACAGTTACTGCTACAACAACTATTGAAGAAAAATATTTTGCTAGTTATGATGCTGATGTTGAAAAAACATATGTTATTGGTTCTAGCAATAAAAATGATGAATATTTAATTACAGCTGCTAAAGATGCTCATGATGCAGTAAATAATATTTTGAATTATAAAGATGAAGTAAAACATATATCTTTAGATAAAGATAAAATATATGTTAATGATGGAAGAAATCAAGGTAATAAAGATTTGGTTTATGCTAGATATATTGCTTATGATAATAAAACATATTCAACTAATGAATTTATTAAATCAGAAAATAAAAATTTCACTCCTGAATATGAAGGACAAAAAGCTAATTATGGAGTAAATAAAATTACTAATCAATTTGATGATACTGATTTTAAAAAAGCAAACATTTTTTCTAGTAATGAAGCAAATCAAAAATATTTATCAAGAAATAATTGGGTTGGAACTTATGGTAAAAGAATTAAATTAACCGCTAATAGTCAATTAAAGAAGGCTCAAGCAAATCCAGTAGTTGAAAAAGACAGAGTTGCTTATCCAACTTATGATGAAATTGGTTTTGTTGAAACAGGAGATAGTTTTGATGAAGTTAAATTAATATATTTGCGTGGTAAAGATTATAATGATCCATTATGGGATACTTTATTAGACCGCATGTCTTATGAAGAAACATGTGCATTATTGCAAGATGGATTAAGATATACAAATGCTGTTGAATCTATATCAGCACCAAGTACATCCCAACAAAATGGGGCAATTGCGCCTAATCATAATCGTAATTATAAAGATTTACCAAGTCAAAGTGCGTTTAGAGGTTTTGCTGAAGAAAAAGATAAAGAGAATGCAGGACAAAATCCAGAAATATTTGCATGTAATGGTTTAGTTGGATCAACTTATAATATTGATTTAATTCAAAGAATTGGTGAACAAACTGGTGAAGAAGCTATTTGGGCTGGATACAATGGTATTTATGGATTAGGAGTCAATATTCATCGTGGTGCTTATTGTGGTAGAACATTTGAATATTATAGTGAAGATGGTTTCTTAACTGGTGTTGCAGCTGGTTATGAAGCAGTTGGCTTACATAAATTAGGTGTCTTTGTTTTAATGAAACATGCTGTATTAAATGATCAAGAAACTCATAGAGCAGGTTTAAATGTTTGGGCAAACGAACAATCAATTAGAGAAATTTATTCAAGAGCTTTAGAAGTATCTATTTCTATCGATAGAGTATATACTCCAAATACAGTATTAGGTGTTATGACTGGTATGAATAGACTCGGTGCTAAATGGACTGGTGGACAAGGATTTTGTAATAATGTTTTACGTGCTGAATATGGTATGAGAGGATATGCTGTATCAGATTATAACTCATCAAGACCTTATATGAGCCCAATTCAAGGTGTGTTATATGGTAACGATTTACCTGATGGTAACCCTGCTGGTAGTAAAGGTGGATATGATTATGATGGTAATGATATACGTTTTATTAATTACAAAGAAGGGTATGGTAAATTAGCATGGTCTATGAGAAGAGCGGCTAAAAATATTCTTTACACTATTGTAAATAGTAACGCAATGAATGGTATTACTGGTGATTCATCATTTAAAACAATTATTCCTGCTTGGGAACTTGCAATACCTGTTGCAACTAGAGTTAGTTTAACTATATTTATTTGGTTTACATCACTATTTGGTGTTATGTATATATATCAGACTACTAAAGATATATTTTTTAAAAATGAAAGTGAGGATAAGTAAGTAGATTTTCTACTTGCTTAATTCATGAGGTGAAAATAATGAAAAAGAAAAATTTATCGATTATGAGATTTGCATCTTTATCAATGGCTTTATTAGGTGTTATGACAAGCTGTAATACTACTAATAAACCAGTTCATGAACATGTCTATAAAGATGTTGATGCAATTGAAGAAACATGTATTACTGATGGAATGATTGCTCACAAAGAATGTATTTATTGTGGTAAATTGTTTGTTGATGGTAAAGAGGTAGATGAAAAAGATGTTATTATTGCTAGAAGTGATGATAAACATAATAAAGTATTAATTGATGAGATACCTGCTACATGTATTGCTACAGGTGTAGCAGCACATTATAAGTGTAATATTTGTGATAAATTATTTGCTAATGATAAAGAAGTTACCGAAGAAAATTTAATTTTAGCAATAAATCCAAATGGTCATAAATTAATTCATTATGATCAAATTGATCCAAAATGTGTTGAGACAGGATTAAAAGAGCATGATGAATGTGAATATTGTCATAATTTATATGTTAATAATACTCTTACCACTTTAAATGATTTAACTATTCCTGTTACTGGAACACATGATTTTACATCAAATGAAGTTCAATGCTCTAATTGTGATGCATATAAAACTTCATATGAAGGACAATACCATATCATTGATAATACAAATCTTATTCAATTTGGTAATTGCTTGATTAATGGAGAAATTAGTAACAGTTGTAATAAAGAAAAAGATCCATATTTTGCAAGTATTTATGCAAATAAAAATACATTTTTTACTCAATCTAATGTAGCTTTATCAATTAAAAATACTGGGAAAGAATGGACAATATCAAATGCAAGTGGTGGAACATTTACAAGGTTTAATTATGGTGTAGATAATGCAACATATATAGGTAAATTTATATTAAGTTTTGATATTAAAGTAGATAGTGATGTTGAAATTCAAAGATTTGGTGCAAAAATTGTTAATATAACAGGTGGAGTGATTGACGCAAGTAATCAACCAAAATTAATTGGTACAAATGCTAGTGAAGAAAATAATAAAGATAGAAAATTTGAACCTGGTGTAAATTATCGCTTTACATATGTATTCGAAACAACAGAAGCTGAACAATTTATACAAATATTTGCAGTTCCAGGTGCTAAAACAAATGTTACTATTTCCAATTTACATACAATTAATTTAGAAGGTAAAGAAAATAGAGTTCATGGTGAAATGCTTTATTTTGGTAAATCAATAGATTCAGTGATTAAAAATGATGATTGCAAACATGACTTTAAATATAATGTTGCTGGTAAAGATGCTGGATGTGAAGAAAATGGATCTATTAGTCATGACCATTGCCCAGTATGTGGAAAGAACTTTGTTGATGGAGTTGAAATTAATAATATTTCTCAACCTGCAACAGGTCATGAATATGGTGAATTAATTTCTGCAATTGAATCAACATGTAGTGAACATGGTCATTCGGCATATTATCAATGTTCAAAATGTAATAAATATTTTGATGAAAATAAAAAATCATTAGATGCTTTGCCAGAATTACCATTATTAGACCATACTCTTGGTAATTGGATCACTAATAGTAATGAACATTATAAAGAATGTAGTGTTTGTCACCAACAAGTATTAAAAGGTAATCATATACCTGGACCCGAAGCAACTGTTGATACTCCTCAAACATGTACAGAATGTGGATATGTTATTAAAGAAGCGATTGGACATGTGCATACTGCTGGTGAATTAGTTAATGCTGTTGCTCCTACTTGTACAAGTGATGGGCACGTAGCTTATTATGAATGCACTACATGTCACCTTTATTTTGAAGATAGTGAATGCAAAAATGAAATTGAAAATATTGTTCTTACAGGTGGACATATTATGAGTGAATTAACTCCTGCTAAAGATGCTACATGTACTGAAGATGGTAACTTAGCTTATTATCATTGTTCAAGATGTAATAAATTCTTTGAAGATCAAGAAGGAAATAATGATATTACAAGTTCATATTTAATAACTAAGTTAGGTCATAAAATAACTTTACACAATGAAGTAAGTGCAACATGTTTTACTGATGGTAATTCTTCATATGCGTATTGTGAACAATGTAATAAATATTTTACAAATAGTGATGCTACATCTGAATTAAGTGAACATGAAATATTTGGCGCAAATAATCATAATTTTGTTGATGGAGTATGTCTTGATTGTGGATATAATAAATTAACATTTAAAACAGATAGTACTTATTCATTTGTTTCTCAAGGTGCAACTATGAATCCTAAACTTCAAGAAAATCCTGGAACATGGGGATTACAATCTGCAACAGGATTAACTACATTAAGTAATGAAACAGATGGTACTTTAATTGCTAATTCATCAAAAACAACAAAAAATTCAAAAAGAAATGCATTCTTAAGATATATTCCAGAAGTTGAAGGCAAGACATATATTGGAAATTATTCTATTTCTTTTGATATTACAGTTGAATCATGTACTGATAGTAAGATTAAAGAAGCAAATTTAACTCTTGGTTTCTGTATTCAAGGAGTAGGTGTATCTGGTAATATAGCAAGTGTCGATGACAAAGTAACTATGTTAAAAATTGGAACTACTTATCGTTTTGCTGCTAATGTTTCTACAAAAGCCGATAACGAATTTGTTCAATTTAATATTCGTAATTTGCAAAAATATGGTGTCAAAGTTGTAATTTCTAATCCAGCAATTCAATATGTTGATAATAATCCAGTTACAACAACTGCTATTAGCAACAAAGCCTTTGCTGTTAGAGTAAGAAAAAGTGTTTAATTAAAATTTTAAATTAAATAATTAATGGTTATTGAGTATTCAATAGCCATTTTTATTTATTTTGATTTTATTGATTAAAATAATATTAATTATTTGTTATAATCATTTATTGAGTAGGAGAGATTATGAATTATATTAAAGAAAATGCATCGCTATATAAAAAAGTATTAAAATTAATAAAAAAATATAATACTATTGTTGTTTATCGCCATGAAATGCCTGATTTTGATGCCTCAGGAACACAAAATGGTTTAGTTACTTGGCTTAAAGATTCTTTTCCAAATAAAAAGATTTATGCTCAAGGAAAAGATTTTTATGATTTTACACCTAAACTTTATCCTCATATTGATGAAGTTGATGTTGAAAAATTAGGAGAATTTTTAGCTATTGTTGTTGATGTTGGTAATACTGAAAGAATTGATAATAAATCTTTTTCAAAAGCAAAAGAAATCGTTAAATTTGATCATCACCCAGCAGTTGAAAATTATGGGAATATTAATATTGTAAATGATGAATTGGCTTCTTGTAGTGAACTTGTTGTTGATTTTATTTGTTATTGTTCTTTAAAAAAATATCCTTTATCAATGTTAGCTGCTAAATATTTTTATAGTGGTATAGTTGGTGATTCAGGTAGATTTTTATTTTCTTCAACATCACAACATACATTTGATGCTGCTGGTGTTTGTATTAAAACTGGATTTGATTTAAGTAATGATGTTTATTTAAAAATGTATGAAAAAGATATTTCTAATTTAGAAATACAAAAATATGTTTTAAATAATTATCATGTTACAGATAAAGGTGTAGCTTATTATATTTTTGATAATGACGCATTAAATAAATTTAATTTAAGACCAGAACAAGGTAAGAATTATTTATCTAATTTTTCAAATATTAGAGGTATAAACATTTGGCTATCAATTACTGAAGATGTTAATAGTAATGTTTATAGAGTTTCTATTAGAACCACTAATTATGTTATAAATGATGTAGCTAGTAAATATAGAGGAGGAGGACATCCTCAAGCTAGTGGTGCTAAACTTAATAACAAAGAAGAAATTGATTTATTAATAAATGATTTGAATGAGTTAATTAAATGAAAATACAGAAATATTTAAATAAATATCATTCTTTAAAAGATAAAAATATAGTTGTTACTGGCGCTAACAGTGGAATTGGGTTTGAATTAAGTAAACATTTATTATTTTTAAATGCTAATTTAATTATGGCTTGTAGAAATTTAAAAAGAGCTGAAGATGCTAAAAATGAATTATTAAAATTATATCCAAATAGTAATATTAAGATATTTATTTATGATCAAGCAAGTTTTGATTCTATTAACAATTTTTGTAATGAAATTAAGGATATAAAGGTTGATTTTTTAGTATGTAATGCTGGTGTTTATTATCCTAAAAAGAAAATGGTTACTAAAGATAATTTTGAATTAACTGTAGGAACAAATTATTTTGGTGAAACTTATTTATTAGATAAATTAGAAAAAAAATTGATTAATGATCAAACTAGAGTAATAATTGTATCTTCATTAACTGCAATTAATTCGAAAATGAGACCTTTAACAAAAATTAATTCTTTATCAAGAAATAGTTTATATGGTTATTCAAAATTATTAATACCTTCTAGTACGTATGAAAGAATGTTAGAAAAAAAATATAAAATTGTTTTAGTGCATCCTGGAGTATGCGCTACAAATATATTAAATAATAAAGATACAGGTTTATCTTCATCATTTGCTTTAATTGGAAGAAAATTTCTAAATATTTTTGTTCATTCTGCTGCTAAAGCTAGTTTATGTTTATTAGAAGGTATTGAATGTAATTATCAAGATTTTATGTATATTGCTCCTAGAGGAATATTGGCAATATCTGGTTATCCAAAAATAAAAAAGATACCAAATAAATTTAAAAAATATAAGATGTTAGAAAAAACAAGAGAATTTATAGGAGGAAAAAATAATGTTATTAGTTAATAATGTTTCCATGCAATTTGGATCAAGAACACTTTTTAAAGAAGTAAATTTAAAATTTCAAAAAGAGAATTGTTATGGAATAATTGGTGCTAATGGTGCAGGAAAATCTACTTTTTTAAAGATTATTTCTGGAGAATTAGAACCTACTTCTGGTTCAGTTGAATTGACTGAAAAAGAAAGAATGTCAATTTTAAAACAAAATCATAATGCTTATGATGATTATACTGTTTTAGAAACTGTGATTATGGGATATCCTCGTTTAATCGAAGTTGGTAAACAAAAAGATGCTTTATATGCTAAAGAAGATTTTACTGATGAAGATGGATTACTTGCAGGTGAACTTGAAAATGAATTTATGGAAATGGGTGGTTATGAAGCTGAATCTGATGCGGGAAGTTTATTATCAAGTTTAGGTATTGACCCTAAAAAGCATAATCTATTAATGAAAGATTTAGATATGAAAGAGAAAGTAAAAGTATTACTTGCTCAAGCTTTATTTGGTAATCCAGATATTTTATTATTAGATGAACCTACTAATAATTTAGATAATATGTCAGTTAACTGGTTAGAAAATTTTTTATTTAATTTTCCAAATACTGTTATTGTTGTTAGCCATGATAGATATTTTTTAAATAAAGTATGTACAAGAATTTGTGATGTTGATTATGGTCAAATTAATTTATATGTTGGCAATTATAATTTCTGGTATGAATCAAGTCAATTAATTCAAAAACAAATGAAAGAAGGAAATGCTAAAAAAGAACAAAGAATAAAAGAACTTGAAGAATTTATTGCTAGATTCTCGGCAAATGCAAGTAAATCTAAACAAGCTACTTCAAGAAAAAGAGAACTTGAAAAAATTACTTTAGATGATATTAAACCTTCAAGTAGAGTTTATCCATTTATTGATTTTAGATTTGAAAGACAAATAGGAAATGATGTTCTTGAAGTTCATTCTTTAACTAAAGAAGGATTATTTAAAAATGTTGAATTTACTTTATCTAAAGGAGATAAAGTAGCTTTTGTTGGCCCTAATACTTTAGCTATAACTGCATTTTTTGATTGTTTAATGGGAAAAATAAATCCTGATAGTGGTTCTTTTAAATTTGGTATTACTATTACTCCTTCTTATATGGAAGCTAATAACGATGAATATTTTAAAGAAAATATTTCTTTAGTTGATTGGTTAAGACCATATTCAAAAGATCAACATGAAGCATACTTAAGAGGTTGGCTTGGTAGAATGTTATTTTCTAATGAAGAAGCTTTAAAAAGTGCAAATGTACTTTCTGGTGGAGAAAAAGTTAGATGTATGTTAGCAAAAACTATGTTAACAGCTTCTAATTTAATGATTTTTGATGATCCTACTAATCATTTGGATCTTGAATCAATATCTGCTTTAAATAAAGGAATGATTAATTATAAAGGTGTATTATTATTTTCAAGTCATGACCATGAATTATTAAATTCTGTTGCTAATAGAATAATTTATATTGATGAAAATAAATGTATTGATAAATTATGTACTTATGATGAATTTCTTGTTTGGCAAGAGAATAATAAATAAAAATAATTAATATAATTTAATGTGATGTATGAAGAAACTACAAAAAAATTAAAAGAATATCAAATTCAAATTGTAGTTTCTTTTTTTATTATTATTGCGGTTTTAATTAGTATTAATGTTGTTAATGATTTATATTATCAAACTAAAACAGGAGATAAAAACCCTCAAATACAAAAAAATATTTATAAAAAGAGTAAAATTAGTAGTTTAATTTATTTATGTGCTGGGTTATATTTTCTTTATATTACTTTTAAATCATATATGAAAAATAAAACAAAAAGTAATTTAATGTTTTTAATTGCTAGTGAACTTGCTCTTATTGCAGCACTTATAAGATTTATGAATATTAGGAAAAACGATGTATCTAATGAAGGAGATATTATATAGTTTTTAAATAATTAATATACAAATTATAAATTTTAGTAGCTAAATCTTGAGATGTCATATTTGATGAATTAATAACTATATTAGCAATTTTTTGTTTATCTTTATTGAATAAAATTTCATCAGATTTTAGTCTATTTTCTATTATAATTTCATTATCTCCACGATTAATCATTCTTTGTTTACAAATATTTTTATCACATATTAAAAAAACGATAAATATTCTTTTATCTTTTAATGAATAAAAAACATTTGCACCATTATAATCTAAAATTGCACATTTATTATCGCTTATTTCTTTTTTACTTGTACCATAATAATTATTGTTATAGACCATTGTTTCAACAAATTCATTATTTTTTTTCATTTCTAAAAAAGTTTCTTTATTAACAAAATGATAATCAATGTTATTTATTTCGTTAATACGAGGTAAACGAGTTGTATGAGTTATAACTTTTTTTAAGTTATATTTTTTTTCTAGTATTTTTGCACATTCAGTTTTTCCACTAGCGGAAGGTCCAATAATTATTAACATACGTTTATTATATAATTAATAAAAATATTAGTAAACTAATTATGAAAGTGATAAGATATTTTTATGAAAAGAATTGCTGTCGTGGGTGGTGGTCCTGGAGGACTTACTGCATGTTACAAAATTAAAGAAGAACATCCTGATTATCAAGTTGTTTTATTTGAAAAAGATGAAATGATTGGAAAAAGAATTAAAGTTTCAGGAAATGGTAGATGTAATTTATTAAACATTAATATTAATCAAAATGATTATTATAATGGAGAAAAAATAAATTATATTTTGTCTTATTTTAATAAATATCAAAATGATTTTTTTGCTTCATTAAATCTTCATTTATATCATGATGATGAAGGAAGAATGTATCCGATTACTAATTCTAGTAAGACTGTTGTTAATGCTTTTATTAATGCTTTAACTAGAAAAGGAGTAATTATAAAATTAAACGAAAAATATTTATCTTTAAAAAAAGATAATGATGAATATTTATTAATTACTTCTTGTGATAAATATATTTTTGATAAAGTTATTTTTGCTACTGGTGGAGCTTCTTATTTATATAAAAAAGAAGATTATGAAAATATCATTAATTCTTTACCTTATAAAATAAATTATGAAGAATTATTTGGAGTGTTATGCCCTATAAAAGTCAAAGAAAAAATTAATAAAGAATGTGTTGGTAAAAGAAGTAAAGCTAAAATATATTTATATTTAAATGATGATTTAATATATGAAGAAAGTGGAGAAATATTATTTAAAAAAGATGGTATTTCTGGCATTGTAATATTTAATATATCTAGATATATTGATTATAAAAAAGCAAATTTATATTCTTTAAAAATTAATTTTATTGATGGAATAAATAAAAATCAAATTGATAATGAATTATCTTTATATTCAAAAAAAGAAGTTATTTCAAGTTATGTTGTTGATGAAATTGCAGATTTGATTTTATCTTATTATAATAATGTTTACCAAGGATTATCTTCTTTTATTTTGCATGTTGATTCTTTATATTCTTTAAATGAATCTCAAGTAACTAGAGGAGGTATTCTTATTGAAGAACTTAATAATGATTTATCATTAAAAAAAGATGAAAATATTTATTTTTTAGGGGAAATGATTGATGTAGATGGGAAATGTGGAGGTTACAATATATATTTTGCTTTAGCAAGTGGATATTTTGTTGGAAGTAAAATTTAATATAAATTAATTATGAAAAATGTTTATGAAATATTTGAATTTCCTTTAATTAAGGAAAGATTGTTACATTACGCGAATACTGAATTATCTCAACAATATATTTCTTCTTTAGAAATGTTTGATGAAGAAGAAGCTTTATCTTTATCTTTAAAAGAATTAAATGAAGCAATGTCTTATTCACAAAAATATGGAAGAATTAATGTTTTTTTTCATCCTAATTTAATTCCTGAACTTACTACTATTAAAAAAGGTGGTATAGGTAATAAAGAATTTTTTTATCATATAAGTTTTTTGCTTGAAAATATTAAATCAATTAAAGAAGAATTCAAAGAAAAAGAAAATTATCATTTAATTAATGAAATGATTTCTTCTTTAACAAATTTAGAACAAGTTAAATCTAGAATTGATCGTGTTATTGGTCCTACTTTAGAAATTTTAGATACTGCATCTAGTAATTTAATGAGAATAAGAAGTAAAATATTACATTTAGAAAATAGTATATCTTCTTTAGCTAATAATTTAGTTGATAAATATCGTAATTATTTGACAGATAATAATAAATCAATGAAAAATGGTGTTTTCACTCTTTGTGTTAAATCAACTCATAAAAGTAGAGTACCTGGTATTGTTTTAGATGTATCTGATACTGGTTTAACTGTTTTTATTGAACCTCAAGAATTAATAGAAGTATATAATAATATCGCTTCTTTAAAAGAAGAAGAGATTAGAGAAATTCAATTAATATTAAAAGATTTATCTAATTTTATTAGTAATTATTCAAATGATTTAATGGAAAATACATTTGTCATTAGTAAACTAGATTTTATTTTTGCTAAAGCAAATTTTTCTTTATCTTATCAAGGTGAGATTTGTAAAATTTCTCAAGAAAAGAAAATATATTTAATTTCTGCTGCTCATCCATTAATTGATAAAAATAAAATTGTTAGAAACGATTTTGTTTTAGATAAGCAAAAAATGATGATTATAACCGGCCCTAATGCTGGAGGTAAAACTGTTGCTTTAAAAGTAGTAGGGTTACTTGTTATTATGCATCAATGTGGTTTAGCTTTACCTGTTTATAGTGGAGAATTATCATTTTTTAAAAACATTTATGCAGATATTGGTGATAATCAATCTATATTAGATAATTTATCAACTTTTTCTTCTCATATTGTTAAAATTAGAGATATTTTAAATGTAGTAGATAAAGATTCTTTAGTTATTATTGATGAATTAGGTTCTGGAACTTCACCTCTTGATGGAGAAGCTTTAGGCTTAGGTGTAATTGATTATTTATTAAAAATTAATTGTTTTAGTTTAATTTCATCTCATTATGAAGCAATTAAAAATTATTCTTTAGAAAATGATGATATTTTGTGTGCTTCTATGGTTTTTGATGAGAAAAGATTGTCTCCTACTTATAGATTAAGATTCCACGTTGCTTCTAGTAGTTATGGTATAGAAGTTAGTGAAAGACTTGGCTTAAACCAAGATGTTATAAAAAGAGCTAAAGAATATATTACTAATAGAAAATTAACTGATAAAGAAGTTAAAATTGAAATATTAAATAAGCGTTTAGAAGAAACTGAAAAATTAAAAACTGAATTATTAGAAAAAGAACATTCTTTAGATTTATTAAAAAAAGAATTAAATGAACAAGCAGAAAAAAATAAAGAATTAAGAAATAAAATTATTTTAAGTGCAGAAGAAGAAAAAGAAGAAATTGTTAGTAAAGCAAAAGAAGAAATAGATAATATTTTTGCTGAATTTAAGAATTTAGAAAATATTAAAATGCATCAAGTAATTGAAGCAAAAAGAAAAATTGATAATAAATTAGAAATAAAAGAAGAAGAATATGAAGATGCAGATGTTAATGTTAATGATGAAGTAGAAATTATTGCTTCTAAAACAAGAGGTAAAGTAATTAGAATTGATAAAGATAGAGTTACTATTTTGACTTTAGAAGGATTAAGTATTCAAACTAAGAAAAATGCCATTAGAAAATGTGAAATTATTAAAAAGAAATTTAAAAAAGTTTACACTCCTGATTTAATTTCAAATATGAAAAATGTTCCAACTGAATGTAATGTTATTGGTATGACTGTTAATGAAGCTTTACCAATTGTGCAAAAATATCTAGATGATGCAGTAACTGTTCATTATTCACAAGTAAGAATTATTCATGGCTCTGGGACTGGTAGATTAAGAACAGGTATACAAAATTATTTAAAAACCAGTCCTTATGTGGCTTCATTTAGATTAGGTGGGGCTGGTGAAGGTGGAGTAGGAGCAACAGTTGTATATTTAAAATAATATGAATGATTTATTAAAAGTAAAAATTGAATTATTAAAAGATGTTCCTGGTGTTTACATTATGAAAAATATTGAAGGAACAGTAATATATGTTGGTAAAGCTAAATCTTTAATTAAAAGAGTAAAGCAATATTTTTATCGACCTCAAGTAGGAAAAGTAATGAGAATGGTTAGAGAAATTACTGATTTTGATACTATTCAAATTAATTCAGAAAAAGAAGCCTTATTATTAGAACTTAATTTGATTCAAAAATATTATCCTAAATATAATATTCTTTTAAAAGATGGTAAAACTTATCCTTATATTGCTTTAAGCAAAGATAAAGAGCCACGTTTAAAAATTGCTTATAAACCTAATGATAAAAATAATTATTATTTTGGTCCATATACATCTACTTCTTCCGCTTATCAAACAATTGATTTATTAAATAGAATTTTCCCACTTAGGAAATGTAATCATATTCCTTCTACACCATGTTTATATTATCATTTACATCAATGTTTAGGACCTTGTATTAATAAAAATTTATCTTCTCAATATAAAGAAATGGCTAATGATATAAAAAAATTTATGAATGGAGAAGATGATAATAAAATTAAATCACAAGTTTTTAATAATATGAAAAAAGCTAGTGAAGAATTAAATTTTGAAAAAGCTAGTGAATATAAGAAAATTTTAGATGCAATTGATCACATTCAAGAAAAACAATCAATTACTTTAAATAATCATTCTTCTTTTGATGTTATTGCTACTTCTTATAGAGAAAATTATTTTGCTTTAAGTATTTTAACTTATAGAAAAGGTTTATTACTTGGTAAAAATGTTTTTGTTAATGAACAAGAAGGTGAAGATAATGAAGAACAAGTCTTATCAATGATTTTCCAATATTATCAAAAACATGAAATACCAAAAGAAATCTTAATTGGTAATAAAAAATATCAAGAATCTTTAATTAATATTCTTCAAACAAAAATTAATATTCCTTCTAGAGGTATAAAAAAAGAAATGTTACTAATCGCGTTAGAAAACGCTAAAAATGGAATTGATGAACATTTCTTATCTAGTAGATTAAATGATGATAATTTAAAATTATTAGAAGAATTAGGTGAAATATTACATATTAAAACTCCTTTAAGAATTGAATTGTTTGATAATTCTCATTTACAAGGAAGTTCACCAATTGGAGCAATGGTAGTTTTTATTAATGGAGAAAAAGCTCCATCAATGTATAGAAAATTTAATATAACATATTCTGATGGGAAAGACGATCTTAAATCAATGTATGAAGTTATTTTTAGAAGATATTCTCGTCTAAAAAAAGAAAATCAATCGCATCCAGATTTAATTTTAGTTGATGGAGGATTAAATCAAATATTAATGGCAAAAAAAGCATTATCTGATGCTGGTGTAGATATATTTGTTGCAGGTTTAAGTAAAGATGATCATCACCATACATCTTTATTATTAACTGAAGATGAAGCATATCCTCTTGATAAACAAGATAAATTATTTTTGTTTTTAATAAGAATGCAAGATGAAGTTCATAGATTTGCTATTACATTTCATCGTAAAAAACAAGAAAAGAAATTAACTACTTCATTTTTTGATGATATAGAAGGTATTGGTTATAAAAGAAAAGAGATGCTTAATAAAGCTTATCCATCTTTAGACTCATTAAAAAATGCTTCTATTGAAGAACTTAGCCAAATTGTTCCTACGATTATAGCAGAAAGAATTGTTGAAAAATTAAAGAAAAATTAATTGTTTTAATATTGTAAGAAATAAGCTATACTTTAATTGAAAGCGAGGTATAATATGGCAAACTTTTTAAATTTAGGAA